>CAYMMN010000348.1:0-3823 GCA_964391495.1 uncultured Flavobacteriales bacterium
ATCGGTTTGCCTGATGGCAATGGCTTGAAGCTAATCGAAGAAATGCAGAAAAAGGAGCATAAAACAGGAATTGTGATCGTTTCTGCCCGAAATTCTCTCGATGACCGTCTTACCGGATTGAATATAGGGGCAGATGATTACATCACTAAGCCGTTTTATATGCCGGAACTGACCGCCAGGATCAAATCGGTGGTGCGAAGAAGAACATTTGAAGGAAAAAGAGAGATCATTTACCATGAACTTAAGGTGCTGCCAGATGAAATGGTGATGTATGTGAATGATAAAATGATCAGCCTCACCAAAAAAGAGCACGAATTGCTAATGTATTTGTTGAGTAATTCCAATAAAGTGCTTACCAAGGAATCCATCGCTGAACACCTTTGGGGTGATCACGCGGATATGGCCGATTCTTTTGACTTTATCTATAGCCATATCAAAAACCTTCGTAAGAAAATAACGGATAATGGAGGAAAAGATTACCTTAAATCAGTGTATGGAGTAGGGTACAAGTTTTCCGGTGAATAATGAAGCTGCTGAATCTAACCAATCGCTACTACATTGTCATTGCATTATTTCTATTGCTGATCAGTGTTTCATTTCTAACCTATCGGGTGATATACCTGATGGATAAGGAAATATCTGACCATATGCGCTATGAAAAAATGCAAATTGAAAAACAGATTGCGTTACAACCAGCGATTCAGAATACACATTTTGTGTTGGGTGATCGCATCCAGATTGATCCGATTCCAAAGTTTACAACCTTCAAGGTAATTCTCCGGGATACCACAGTACTTCTCAGCGAAGAAGGAAAAATTATCAAAGTTCCCTATCGGATTTTATCCTATGAACAACTTATTTCAAATCAAAGTTACCGGATTACACTCTGGAGGAGGCTCACGGAGAACAGAGATCTGGGGAGAGGTTTAGTAACTACGATCATTCTCGTTTCACTGGATATCATCGCCTGTTTTTATTTTCTGAACCGATGGTTTTCCAGTAAAGTATGGCGCCCCTTTTACCGTGCGATCAATGTGCTCAAGAAATTTGATCTTCAAAAAGGAGGAAAGGTTTTGTTTCAGCGTTCTAATGTGGAGGAGTTCAACACCCTAAACGCGGAACTCACTAAGCTCACCGATAAAGTCACTCGTGATTATAAAAATCTACGTGAGTTTACAGAGAACATGAGTCACGAAACTCAAACACCCCTCGCGATTATCCGTTCGAAACTGGAACTCTTACTTCAATCTGAAAATTTAAAGGAAGACCAGATTGGACATATCCGAAGTACTCTCGATTCAGTGAACAGGCTTTCGAAGATGAACAAGAGCCTCATCCTGCTCACGCGTATCGAGAATGAACAATATGCAACGGAAGATCTGGTACCATTGGGAGCATTGCTAAGACAACAACTCGAAAGCCTGGATGTATTTATTGAAAACAAGGAACTAAAGGTTCAAACACATATCGATGATGATATCAGTATTCGCATGAATCAACATCTTGCTGATATTCTGTTGACCAATCTTTTATCAAATGCAATAAAATATAGTACCAGGGGAGGTGAACTTAACATAATGCTCACAACTCAGAGATTAGTGGTGTCTAATTCAGGCCCGCCATTGACAATTCCGGGAGATCAGATTTTTGAACGATTCAAAAAAGGTGATTCACCTGATTCGGTGGGGCTAGGTCTGGCAATCGTGAAAAAAATTGGCGGCCATTGCAGCTTGCAGCTGCATTATGAATACACCAACGGCATGCACAATTTTATTGTTGAATTCAGGCCGGATCGGGTAGTTGTTCGTCAGGTCTAAGCCTTAAAAGCTTGATATTTTCGTTTTTTCAAGCTTTTTTACGACTTTTAAACCCCCGAAAGGAATCAATTTAGGTTTTTTTCAGCCCTTCAAAAGCCCTATCTTTGTAATCCATGTCGGACTCCATCCATCACGAATGCGGCGTCGCGCTGATACGCTTGCTGAAACCCCTCTCTTATTATCAGGAGAAATACGGGACTTCTTTTTACGCTTTGAACAAATTATACCTGTTGATGGAGAAGCAACACAACAGGGGACAAGATGGAGCCGGAATCGCGAATATTAAATTTGACGTAGACCCCGGAACACGGTATATCAGTCGTTACCGTTCCAATCACAAACAAGCTATCGCGGATATTTATGCGAGGATCCATTCAAAATTTGAACAGATTGGAAAAACACATCCTGATAAAATAAATAATCCGGAGTGGTTGAAGAAGAATGTAGCCTTCACCGGCGAATTGTGGCTGGGCCATTTGAGATATGGCACTTACGGTGGAAATAGTATTGAAGCTTGTCATCCTTTCTTGAGACAAAACAACTGGATGACAAGAAATCTTGTCGTCGCCGGAAATTTTAATATGACCAATGTCGACGAGCTGTTTGAAGATCTTGTCAGGCTTGGACAACATCCCAAAGAGAAAGCCGATACTGTTACAGTGATGGAGAATATTGGTCATTTTCTCGATGAGGAAAATGATGAGCTCTATTACAAGTTCAAAGAACTCGGCAATAGCAAACAGGAAATTTCTCCACTGATAGCAGGACATCTGGATATCGCGAAAATTCTGCGCAATTCATCACAGAACTGGGATGGAGGATATACCATTGCCGGCTTGTTCGGGCATGGTGATGCATTTGTACTTCGTGATCCAGCAGGAATTCGTCCGGCCTTTTATTATCGAGATGAAGAAATCGTAGTAGTAACTTCTGAAAGGCCTGCAATACAAACGGCTTTAAATGTGCCTGCCGATAAAATTCAGGAAATAAAACCCGGCCATGCCCTCATCATTCGCAAGAATGGAAAAATCACGGAAGAGCAAATCAAAGAACCAACACAAAAGCTGAGTTGTTCCTTCGAACGCATTTATTTTTCAAGAGGGAGCGACGTTGATATTTATAAAGAAAGAAAAGAACTCGGGCGATTGTTGTGTCAGTCTACTTTACAGGCTGTTGATCACGATTTACGTAATACCGTTTTGTCATTCATTCCCAATACCGCCGAAGTCGCATTTTATGGTATGCTTTCCGGGATGGAAGATTACCTC
This sequence comes from uncultured Flavobacteriales bacterium, assembly GCA_964391495.1. Taxonomy (GTDB): domain Bacteria; phylum Bacteroidota; class Bacteroidia; order AKYH767-A; family 2013-40CM-41-45; genus JADKJP01. Next base: position 3,086 of record CAYMMN010000348.1, read on the forward strand.
CGTGATGTCAAAAAGAGAAAGATCAAAGCCCTCGGAGATGATGTGACAGATGAAAAACTGAATGAAATCCTATCGATTCGTCCCAGAGCTGAAAAGATTGCGATCAAAGATGCCAAGTTGAGAACATTCATTACCAACGATACAGATCGCAGCGACATGGTTACGCACGTGTATGATATCACGTACGGAACCATCCGCAAAGGCATCGATAATCTGGTAGTGATTGATGATTCCATCGTTCGTGGAACTACTTTGAAGAATTCTATCCTCCGTATGCTCGACCGTTTAGGTCCGAAAAAAATTGTCATCGTTTCTTCCGCTCCTCAAATCCGATATCCCGATTGCTATGGTATTGACATGGCAAGAATCGGAGATTTAGTTGCTTTCCGTGCTGCAATTGAATTGCTTGATGAACACAATATGGAGCATATTGTAGATGAAGTATATCAACGATGCAAAGAGCAACTGGAATTGGGTGTGAATGAGATGAAAAATTTCGTTCGCATGATTTATCAGCCTTTCACCGCTGAACAAATCAGCGCGAAGATTGCACAGTTGGTACGTCCGGACGATTGCAAAGCGGAAGTACAGATTATTTTTCAGAAAATAGAAGATCTTCACAGTGCTTGCCCGAATCATCGCGGCGATTGGTATTTCAGTGGCAATTATCCTACTCCTGGCGGTAACAAAGTTGTCAGCAGAGCCTTCATCAATTATATTGAAGGAATCAACGCCAGG
>CAYMMN010000349.1:0-3820 GCA_964391495.1 uncultured Flavobacteriales bacterium
TCGTTCAGGAAACGGACTTTGTCACCGGGTTGTAATTTCACTTTACAGGGATTTATGAATGCGCGAATTATTCCAAAACTGGAATTTCGCGAAAATGAAATTAAGACTTAATCACAGAGATTATTTGAATTCATTACATGCTTTTTCAGCAGTGCATGGTGTATAACAATTGTGTGCATAAACAGGTTGGACAGCAGCATAAATAAGGCTTAGTGCCAATGATGTATGTCATTCTATCGGATGAAAAAAGGAAATGTTAAATTTCAGGAATTTGCAATAAAAAAAGTACTTTTTTAAGCACTGGATAATTTTATCCTTATCTTTGCAGTGGAGTTAGTGAAAAGCTGCGACACTTCTTATTGATTCCTCCCTTAATTACTTAGAATCTTTTATCCCTGAAATGGAGTTTGTTCAACAGTTAATTGATTTTATTTTACATATCGACCGCCATCTTATTGAGATGGTGAATCAGTATGATAAGCTCACTTACCTGTTGCTTGCTTTGATCATATTCTGTGAAACAGGATTTGTGATTACTCCTTTTCTGCCGGGTGATTCTTTATTGTTTGCTGCCGGAGCATTGGCCGCAACGGGTTCATTAAGCATCGGCTTATTGATTCTGATTCTCTTTCTGGCAGCTTTTGCCGGGGACAATACAAATTATGCTATAGGGAACTTCATCGGGCATAAAATCATTGATTCGAAAAGAAAATTGATCAAAAAAGAATACATCGACCGTACTCATGCTTTTTATGAAAAGCATGGCGGGAAAACTGTTGTGATTGCCAGGTTCATGCCTATTCTCAGAACGTTTGCTCCGTTTGTAGCAGGACTGGGAAGTATGACTTACAAGCGATTCATCACTTTCAGTCTGCTCGGAAATGTACTCTGGATTACGGGATTTTTACTCGCCGGATATGCCTTCGGAAACATTCCCGCCGTCAAACAAAACTTCACACTTGTAGTATTCGGTATTATCATTCTCTCTCTTTTACCAATGATTATTGCTTATATAAAGGCGAAATTCTTCCCTTCAAAAACTGCGAACTAATAATTTAACCTCAAATTCCTTCTGCTATGAAACGTTTTGGTTTATTTGGTCATCCACTCGAACATTCCTATTCAAAGAAATTTTTTCTCGAAAAATTTCAGCGTGAGGGACGTAGTGATTGTGCATATGAAAACTATGACACAGAGAATATTTACGATTTAAAACAGATCGTAAAGGACAATCCTGACCTGGTAGGACTGAATGTTACAATTCCATTCAAGCAAGATATTATCCCTATGCTTGATAACCTGGATGACATTTCACAAAAAATTGGTGCCGTAAATACGATCCGTATTCATCGCCAGGACAATGGGAAATTTGAGCTCCACGGATACAATACAGATGCATGGGGATTTGAACTCGCCATCCGTCCGATCCTTCGCCCTCATCACCGTCGTGCCCTGATTCTGGGAACCGGAGGTTCTGCCAAGGCGGTATCATTTGTATTCCGTAAACTGAATATCGAACACTTCTTCGTTACACGCGAAGAATCAAGATTCCATTATTCTTATGCGGATCTGAACGCGAATACCATGAAGGCATTTCAGGTAATCGTGAACACCACTCCGCTTGGAATGTATCCAAATGTGAACGAGTGTCCGAATATCCCTTACGAATTCCTGACACATAAAAATCTGTGTTTTGATTTGATCTACAACCCTGCACAAACAAAGTTTCTTGAGAAATCGAAAGAAGCCGGTGCATTTATCCATAACGGTTTCCGTATGCTTCGCCTTCAGGCGGAAAAATCCTGGGAAATCTGGAATGAACCTATTTACGTTTAAAGAAAAGGCCGGTTTATCCGGCCTTTTTTATGCAAGGAAAAATCGGGATTGTAATATTTCCTGAAAATCTGATTTACATTTTCTATTTTTAGAAGCCCTCTCATTCTTCTCTGACCTTCAATTCTCCCAAAATGCCATTTCAAATTGAATCCGATTATAAACCTACCGGTGACCAGCCTCAGGCGATACAACAACTTGTGGAAGGTGTTAACCGTGGTGATTTTGCACAAACACTGCTTGGTGTTACCGGTTCCGGTAAAACTTTTACCATCGCCAATGTTGTCGCGCAAACACAAAGGCCTACATTGGTATTGAGTCACAACAAAACTCTGGCAGCCCAGTTGTATGGAGAATTCAAACAGTTTTTTCCGCACAATGCTGTTCAATATTTTGTTTCCTATTATGATTACTACCAACCGGAAGCTTATATTCCTACAACCAATACTTACATTGAGAAGGATCTCGCGATCAATGATGAAATTGAAAAGCTACGGCTGAGCACCACTACTGCTTTGCTTTCGGGTCGTGAAGATGTGCTTGTGGTAAGTTCTGTTTCCTGCATTTATGGTATCGGAAATCCTGCAGACTTCAAATCCAACATTATCAAAATAAGTGAAGGTGATAAAATCAGCAGAAATTCTTTTTTGCATCGATTGGTTACTTCTCTTTACAGCCGGACAGATATCGAATTCACAAGAGGTAAGTTCAGAGTTCGAGGTGAAACGGTGGATGTGTTCCTCGCTTACGGTGATATCGCTTATCGCATAAATTTTTTCGGTGATGAAATCGAGGAAATTGTCACCATTGATCCTGTAAGCGGAAGAACAATAGAAAAGAATACTTCAGTTATCATTTATCCGGCAACCATCTTCGTTACTACTCCTGACCGTCAGCTCGAAGCGATCTGGCAGATTCAGGAAGACATGGTGAAGCAGGTCGAATACATGAAAAGCCTCGGACAGCATCTCGAAGCAAAAAGACTGGAAGATCGCGTCACATACGATCTGGAAATGATCCGGGAGTTGGGTTATTGTTCAGGAATTGAAAATTACTCACGCTACTTTGACGGACGCGATCCGGGATCAAGACCTTTCTGCTTGCTTGATTATTTCCCCGACAATTACCTCATGGTGATCGACGAAAGTCACGCGACCATTCCTCAGATCCGTGCGATGTATGGTGGAGATCGTTCAAGAAAACAAAATCTGGTGGAATATGGTTTTCGTTTGCCTTCGGCTTTGGATAACCGTCCGCTCAAGTTTGAGGAATTTGAATCCATGGCTCATCAGACAATTTTTGTCAGCGCGACTCCCGCCGATTATGAATTGCAAAAAAGCGAAGGTGTATTGGTTGAACAAGTCATCCGTCCGACAGGCTTATTGGATCCGGTGATTGAAGTAAGACCCAGTCTGAACCAGGTGGATGATCTCCTGGAAGAAATTGACAAAACGGTGAAAGCAGGTGAAAGAGTATTGGTCACTACGCTTACAAAACGAATGGCGGAAGAGCTGACCAAATACATGACAAAATTAAATATCAATTGCCGCTATATTCACTCGGAAGTGGATACTCTTGACCGTGTTGAATTGCTCAGAGATTTACGGTTGGGAAATTTCGATGTACTGGTTGGAATCAATTTGCTCCGGGAAGGATTGGATTTACCGGAAGTTTCGCTCGTCGCCATACTAGATGCTGATAAAGAAGGATTTTTAAGAAGCAACCGTTCGCTCACACAAACAGCCGGACGTGCAGCCCGTAATATCAATGGCCGTGTAATTTTCTATGCCGACAAGATTACCGACAGTATGCAAAAAACCATGGATGAAACACAGCGGCGAAGAGAGAAACAAATCAAATACAATGAAGACAATGGTTTGTCACCACAGCAGATTGTGAAATCCATTGAAAGTATCATGGGACAAACCAAAGTGGCGGATTCAAAATTGGCGGAACAACATGCCTATGTCGAAAGCAACAAAGTGAG
>CAYMMN010000350.1:0-3819 GCA_964391495.1 uncultured Flavobacteriales bacterium
GAAATCTGAGTATAGTTTACACCTTTGAGACCTTCGGTGATGTCGGTCCATGTAATTCCTCCGTCGGTGGTTTTAAATAATTTTTTTTCCGGTTTGCTTGTCCATGCACAGCCTGCATAAGCGGCATAAATTGTCAGCGAATCCGATGGCGCAACAGCCAGAGCAACAATTGTCGCTTTCGGATCCGGAACATCGAAAGCTGAAATTACTTTCCAGGTCTCTCCCCGATCCGTGCTTTTGAAGACATCGTGATAAGCAGTATAAAGTACATTCGGATGTAAAGGATCGATCAAAAAAGGACGCAAATAATTTCCCTGTTGTTTGCGGGATGCCGCAAGATTCCTTGACCAGGTTACTCCTCCATCTTCAGAGCGGGACAAGAGATTATTATTCCCGTCATTCGAGTATTGAATTTTTGGATCGATCGGATCAAATGCAGCTTCCATTCCATCTCCACCACGAACCTGGAACCATCCATTTAATGAGTCACCGATCGGTCGATACTGTAGTGTTCCGCAATCCTGCATTCCAGCCAGAACACGAAAAGGCTTCTTTTGAGAAACAGCTACACTCCAGCATTCCGCGATATTCAAGCCTTTGCTGATTCTGGTCCAATTTTCTCCGCCATCTGTTGTCTTGTATAATCCTCCATCCGTTGAAGCAAACAAGGTCTTTCCCTCCGGATCAAAATTCAGATCGTGCACATCGTCGTGCAATCCATTGCCCGCGTTTTTGTAATTCCATTTACCGGCATAAGCAATCAGTTTATTGACTCTGTTGCCGGCGGTAAAATAAACTTCATCGGCATTTAATGGATCCGCCGCAAGTGCTGTCCTCCATTCCGGACTCGCAGGCAGCGATAATCTTTTCTTAAAGGAAACTCCGGAATTTTCCGACAAATAAAAATCACTCTGGTAAGAATTTTTCAGGATGAATAAAGTGTAAACATTCTCAGGTTTCGAAGCGCTAAATGAAAGTTCACAGCGTTGTACCAAAGAATCTGCGGGCAAACCTCTGTTCGGTAATGCTTCCCAATGCAAACCATTGTCACTGCTTTTGTAAATGGTTCGTCCGGAAACATAGATTACATTGTCATTCCCGGGCTGAAATTCCAGATCTTTCAAAAATCCATCCTGAGCGCATAAAACCGGATGCCATGTTTTTCCGGCATCGCCGGTTCTGTAAACCATTCCGTCAAATGATTTGGTCGCGTTTTTATAAGTATGAATCACAGCGAAGAGTACATTTCGCTGAAGCGGATGAATCACCAGCTTTCTTAAAATCTTGTTACTTGGAAATGACCAGAAGGAAGTATCCTCTTTTTCTTCGCATGTAAACCACTGACCAATCGGCGCGCTCCAATTTTTCCCACCATCCATTGATTTTAATACGCCTCTGCCCTGGCAGGATTCAGAACCAAGCGATGGTTCATTGGGATTCAAAATACAATCCGGATCACCTGTCGCGAGATATTGAACTTTCGGGTCACGAGGATCAATCGCGAGTGAAGCGACACCGGGATTCGGAAAATTTTCCGAACCTGATGAACTCCAATTTCTGCCTGAATCAGAAGAAACCCACAATCCACCATAGGGAGTTCCAACAAAAATTTCCGGGTTCTTTTTCTTTGATAAAAAACATTTCTTTTTCGGTGCAAAATATACACCGCTGACACGACCAATTCCATTTGCAATTTTCAGGGAATAATCAAAGGGACGCATCAGTGCAGGAAAACTATCCGGACCAAGTGAAGTCCAATGTTGTGCATCCGCATTGACTGCAGACAACAGTATCAACATAAAGTACAAATAGAAATTAATCCTCCGCATTGAACAATTATGAATGATGAAAGTAGAGAAGAAAATTCAAAGCAGAAAAAATTCCGGAAAAGATTAATAAGCTATCTCCCCGAATAAAATCAGGAAAATATTCTATCAACAAAAGATGGATATCAGAGATCCCAAACTGAAGTCCTGCGATTGCGCACATAGGACTTCATCTTGATCCAAAATGCCAGGATCATGTATACGATCAATGGCGATCCTACGGTAAGGAAGGAAGCATAGATAAAAAACAAACGAATGACAGAAGTGCGCATGCTGAGTTTGTCGCCCAGGTAGGAGCAAACACCGAATGCCTGTCTTTCAAAATAATCGCGGATGGAAGAAACTAGTTTCATGGGAGCGAGTTGATAAGCTGGTTTCCTATGGCGCAAGATAAGCATTTTTTCTCGGAGCAGTATTGAATTTTCAATTGAACAAGGGCCTGGGACTGAAAAGCCGATTGGGCCGGGATCCCGGCTTCCTTCCAGTTCCGGATTAGATGATTGTCCTCCGCGGGAATCTTCTCCAGAAGTTCCAGGGCTTTTTTACGGTGTTGCTCGGAACCATTTTCACTGCCCCAGGCAAAAAGGAAGGGAACCACTGTATTGATCAGGATATTTTCGACCGAGCCTTTTCCCATATTCTTCTGAATAGCCTCCGCAGGTTTGTCAAAGACAAAATGATTCAACCAGTATTCCGAAGTGTTTATTCTGAACAATTCATATCCGTCCCGCAGAGATTCTATCTGCATCACTTTAGAAAAAAGATTTTCTGTCGTTTTCAGCAATTGGGCGAACTGCGCGATTCGGATAGTAGGAAAATTGGAGGGTCGCAACCGGAGAAACTTCCAGGCAGCAGCACTGATTGGCTTCAAATTATAAGTCCGGCTCAGATGCCTGAACTCTGTAGCAAGTGAGATCGGATAATTGTCGTGAAACTCCGCAGCAAGCATCCCGGCCTGTCCGAAAAGCAAGGCCTCCACTTCCATTTGTCTTGAGCGGTGTTTATGAATCAGGCGAAGAGGCAGCGATCTTGCGAGCAATTCGAAAGGCAAACCATTCACCTGGAAGCCAAAATTTTTAGCCAATGAATGGTAAAATGTTTCTTCCCAATCATTCCTGCTCAAATGAAGGAATTGTCTGATCTGTTTTGTCTTCTCTTCCAGTCGCTCAACACAGATTCTGTCTAACCAGCTGTTGACAGTGATACTATCCAGCTCTTTCAGGCGATGTTCACAGGGAACCCAACCTCTTGTTCCAAGCAATTGCAGATAATTTGACCAGAGATGCGCTGGAAAGCGGTCTTTCAATTCAATGGTGGGAACACATGTTCCATCCTTTCGCAAAGTCTTCACATCTCTCTCATGAACAACATGCAGAATACAATTATCATAAGCGGAATCAAAATGGTGTCCATGCTTTTGCCAGTCGGAGGCGTGAATATGAACCTCCACATTTCCCGCCCAAAGCGTTCCATCTATTCTCAGCTGAGCGTTAAAAAAATCAGGACCAGAGTCTGTGTTGAGTTTCCCGGGCCTTACAATTTCAACACTGTTGCCTTCGGAGGTTAGCAATTCACGAGAATCAAATAAACGGTACTGCCACAGATAATGTAAAAATGCTTCATTCATCGGAAGAGATTTTCTTTCCAAAATAAAAGGATAGAAAGAAAATTCCCGTCCACTAAAAGCGAATTAGTTGATGGAAAATATTAATGAATGTGAGATTTTTTAATGTGAGAAACTAAGATCGAACAAAGCAATCACAAATGAAACTTGTGTTCAATCAGGCAAAATATTTCTCCAGGATAATTTTCATTTCATCACGTGTTTTGGAAGCTTCCGCTCTTGCTGCTTCAGCAAAGTCGGCACCATTTGATGCATAAATGATTTGACGCGATGAATTCACCAACAGTCCGCATTGTTTATTCATTCCTGCCGCAGACACTTCCTGTAAATCTCCGCCCTGAGCCCCAACTCCCGGGACCAGCAAAAAAT
>CAYMMN010000351.1:0-3808 GCA_964391495.1 uncultured Flavobacteriales bacterium
CTTCATCAAAAGTACTTAGAGGCATCACCTATTGCAAGTTTCAGGAATGCAAATGCCCTGAATTGTTGATAAATACCAGTGTTTGTTGAAAACTAAGAAGCCAAAGCCAGTGGTGTTGCAGGTTTGCAGACAATTCAATAAAATAAAAATTAATTTTCATCAAATTGATTTATGGTTTCGAGTTCCGGGTTCCTTGTTCTTTATTTTAAGTTTCATGTTCAAGAATTAGGCAAAGTATTTAAACTGCTTTTTTCTAAGCATGAAACATTCAACCCGGAACTCTGAACCCGAAACCCAAAACCCACCTACAATTTATCAAAACCCCTCTCCCATTCAATTGCAAATTGTATCTTTGTTTCTCTCCCTTACATCATGGATAAGTTTATCGTTTCCGCCCGTAAATACAGGCCTGTTACCTTTGACACGGTAGTTGGGCAGCCTTCTATTACCAACACCTTAAAAAATGCGATCAGGAACAATCATCTTGCTCAGGCATTTCTTTTCACAGGGCCGAGAGGAGTTGGAAAAACCACTACTGCGAGAATTCTCGCGAAGACAATAAATTGCGAGAACATCTCTAAGAATGTAGAGGCCTGTAATGTTTGTTCTTCCTGTATTTCGTTCAATTCCGGCAATTCGCTGAATATTTACGAACTCGATGCCGCGTCCAACAATTCTGTGGATGATATCCGGGCTTTGGTAGAACAGGTTCGTTATGCACCTCAACTTGGAAAATACAAGGTGTATATCATCGATGAGGTTCACATGCTGAGTGCTTCCGCGTTCAATGCATTTTTGAAAACGCTGGAAGAACCTCCCTCCTATGCTGTATTCATTCTTGCCACCACCGAGAAACATAAAATCATTCCGACAATTTTATCCCGTTGTCAGATTTTTGATTTTAACCGTATTTCTGTTGAAGATATCGCGATGCACCTGCAATCCATCGCGCAAAAAGAAAATGTTGTCGCTGAAGAAGACGCTTTGCACATCATCGCTCAGAAAGCGGATGGTGCTTTGCGTGATGCTTTGAGCTTGTTTGATCAGCTTGTAAGTTTTGCCGGTTCCAACCTCAAGTACAAAGATGTGATCGAGAACCTTAATATACTCGATTACGATTACTATTTCAGAATTACCGACGATTTACTTGCCGGAAACATGTCGGCCGTTTTATTGGCTTATAATGAGATTCTGAACAATGGTTTTGACGGACATAATTTCATCAACGGACTGGCTTCACATTTCCGTGATCTTCTGGTTTGCAAAGATGAAATCACACTTCCATTACTCGAGGTGAGTCCGAATGTCCGTGAAAAATACAAAGTACAAAGCAGAAATTGCTCAGCGAACTGGTTGCTGGAAAAACTTGAGGTCGCGAATCGCGCGGATATGGGATTCAAATCTTCCAAAAACCAGCGTCTTCACATCGAATTGTCTTTGCTGAAAATGTGTGCTGCAACAGCTCCACAACCCGGTGCAGGCGAAGCTTTCAAAAAAAAAACTGAACCTGCAATATCCTCCACTCCCACTGCCGCAGTAAGTGTTGCACCAACGATTCCGTTACCATCTCCAACAATAGTAGCCGGAGCATTGTCGAAAGCTGAAATGGAAACTAGCACCAACGTGGTAACCACCGCGCCGGCAATTGCCACTTCCACACCTGCGACAAAAGAGCGAACGCCAATGCCGGGTAGCAGTATTCGAAAAACAATTTCCATCAGTTCCAAGCTGTACAAAGAACAGGAACAGGCTACTCAGCAAGTGGCTGAAATTCTTCCGGATCTCCATGAGCCATTTTCTATGACTGAGTTAGAACCGGTCTGGAATGAGTACGCGAACCAATTGCAGAAGCAGGGACGTATGACTGTTTCCGCTGCGCTCACAAAAAGAAAACCTGAACTGAGAGATAATTTCGCGCTGGTATTCGCTGTGGATAGCGCCGCCGCGGAAAAAGATCTGAATGATCAGAAAGCGGACTTACTTTCTTTTCTCCGAAAAAAACTTTCGAATTACAAATTGAGTTTATCTATCGTCATTGCGACAGGAGATTCTGCCGACAGCAAACCTTATACACCTTCTGAAAAATTTAAAAAGCTTGCTGAAAAAAATCCGATGATGCTTGAGCTCAAAAAAAGATTTGACCTGGAGATTGAATACTGATCTTTGAACCGAGTCTATCAGAATTATTTAGCATTCATTTTTTCGGATTTCTTTTCCGCTTCACAGCATATCGTTTTCCAATTTTTTGACGAGGACATGCACCTGTTTTAATGAAATTTCCTGAGCAAATTCTCAAAAGGAAATTGTATAAGATGGATCGAAAAAAACTCCAAAATCCGGATCAAAACCGGTTCAAAAACAGCCTTATTTTTTGATTATAAACTCCGTTTTTCAATTAAAATTTAAAGTCCTTTTTTCGCTCCAATAATTGCCTGTTTTTCAATAAATTAACAAACAGGCAATTGTTCATTTCTTTCCTCGAAAATCACTGATTTTCAGCATGAAAATGCTTGTTTTAGCGGTTGCTTTTTTGTAAATTTACAACCTATGCAAGCTGATTCAAATAATCGGCTTTTTTGATGTCTGAATGCAGTTTTTTCAATTATTACCGGGGTGGGGGAAATTCAAAAAAAATTAAAGGAATGAGTGAATTCATTAATGAAAACGTGAATAAAACCGAAACGATCATCGAAACGAACACAACGAAAAAAAATCAGGAGTATTCAGCCGATAGTATTCAGGTCCTCGAAGGTCTGGAAGCGGTGCGTAAACGTCCCGCCATGTACATTGGTGACATTGGCATTAAAGGATTGCATCACCTGGTATACGAAGTTGTAGACAACTCCATTGACGAGGCTCTAGCCGGTCATTGTAAGAACATAGAAGTCTTTATCCGTCCCGACAATTCAATTATGGTCAGGGATGACGGACGTGGTATTCCAACGGACTACCATACCAAGGAAAAAAAGAGCGCGCTGGAAGTAGTAATGACAGTGTTGCATGCCGGAGGTAAATTTGACAAGGATTCTTACAAAGTATCCGGTGGATTGCATGGAGTGGGTGTTTCCTGTGTGAACGCTTTGTCTTCTCATTTGAAAGTTGAGGTTCACCGTGAAGGAAAAATATTTGTACAAGAGTACAGTTGCGGAAAACCATTGTATGATGTGAAGGTTGTTGGCGAAACCAACAGAACCGGAACAACAACAACATTCCTGCCCGACAATTCAATCTTCATTACTTCCATTTACCAGTATGATACGCTTGCAACCCGTTTGCGTGAACTTTCATTCCTGAACAAAGGCATTCGTCTGTCGATCACTGATGAGAGAGAAGCCAACGGAGACGGACAGTTTCGCACCAACTCATATTACAGCGAAGGAGGATTGCGCGAATTCGTAGTTTACCTCGATGAAAATCGTGAGAAACTGATCGCCGAACCCATTTACATGGAGGGAGAACGCAGTAACATTCCTGTTGAAGTTGCGATGCAATACAACACATCCTTCAACGAAAATGTACACTCCTATGTAAACAACATCAATACACATGAAGGTGGTACACACCTTGCAGGTTTCCGTCGCGCGCTTACACGTACATTAAAAAGTTATGCTGAGAAATCAGGGCAGCTTGATAAATTGAAATTTGAAATCAGCGGAGATGACTTCCGTGAAGGTCTCACAGCGATTATCTCGGTAAAAGTTCAGGAGCCGCAATTTGAAGGTCAGACAAAAACCAAGCTCGGAAATAACGAGGTGATGGGTGCAGTTGACCAGGCGGTGAGCGAAATACTTAGCAATTACCTCGAAGA
>CAYMMN010000352.1:0-3807 GCA_964391495.1 uncultured Flavobacteriales bacterium
ACCGCAAACCCTGAACCCGAACCCAATAACCCAATAACTTAATAACCCAATAACCCAATAATCCAATAACTCAATAACTCAATAACCCAATAACTCATTCTCATGCCCCTCTTCAACCTCTTCCTCATCATCCACATCATCTGCGGCTTTACCGCATTTTTTGTTGCACCCGTTGCAATGGCCGTTAAAAAAGGCGGCGATTCCCATCGTAAATGGGGAAAAGTATTTTTCTGGGCAATGGCAGGAGTGTGTGGCGCTGCTCTTGTAATGGCGCCGATGCACGATAATTTATTTCTCACACTTGTCGCGGTGTTTTCATTTTATCTGGCTTTCTCAGGATATCGCTCTTTGTACCGGAAAAACATCAAAAGCTGGAAAGACGTAGCATTTATTGATTGGTTCGTTGTAATTCTGAACGCGTTGTTTTGTCTGACTTTGTTGATAATCGGAATCGGAAAACTTCCTGATTCATTCGGAGTAATTTCCATTGTTTTTGGAGCCATCGGTTCTATCAACAGTCTCAGGGATCTTGTTTCATTCGTCAGACCTGCGCAAACAAAAGGAAAGTGGTTTTTCAGTCATATGGGTGGAATGATCGGAGCTTACATAGCGGCCGTTTCCGCATTCTCCGCTGTAAACCTGAATTTTGAATGGCTCCCGGTGAGTATTCAGTGGCTCTGGCCAACCATCATCGGAGTGCCTGCCATGATGATCTGGATGAAACAGTACCGCAGGAAATTCTCCAAAGGCAAAGCGATTCGCGAGGAAGTGGAGGTGAGGATTCAACCGGAAGTGTGAATATGAGTCCTTATGGATCATAATCAGAAAATTGATGCAACATTTTCTGAAAAGAATTTCTGGTTCCGAACAAAGAAACTCTAAAAACCAACAACGAAAAACGAACAACCAACAACGAAAAACCTTCAACTATCCATTAAAAAAGTATCCGTACCTTTGTCCGCTCTCACCCTCATTTTAAAATGGACAAATTTTCTTATCTCGGTAATGCGGATGTTTCGCAGATTGAAGCTCAATATCAGCAGTTTTTGACAAATCCGGAATCTGTTCCGGAAAGCTGGAGGAAATTTTTTGAAGGTTTTGAGTTTGCAAGGACTTCCTATGATGCTCCCGGCTCAACGTCTTCAAAGCAAAATGCTGTTCCTGAAAATTTTCAGAAGGAATTCAATGTCGTAAACCTGATCAATGGCTATCGTAACCGCGGACACTTGTTTACGAAAACCAATCCGGTGCGCGAACGGAGGAAGTATACGCCTACACTGGAGCTGGAAAACTTTGGATTGAGTGCTACTGATGCAGAAACAGTTTTCCAGGCAGGATCACTCATCGGTATTGGTCCTTCGAAATTAAAAGACATCGTCAACCATCTTGAGGAGACATACTGCGCTTCCATTGGTGCAGAATACAAATACATCCGTACTCCGGAAATTGTCGACTGGCTCGAACAAAAAATGGAAAGCAAGAAAAATGCTGTTGCTTTCCCAATTGAAAAGAAAAGAAAGATTTTGACAAAGCTGAATGAAGCTGTCGCTTTCGAAAATTTCATTCATACAAAATTTGTAGGGCAAAAAAGATTTTCCCTCGAAGGTTGCGAAACCTTGATTCCCGCACTCGATGCTGTTATTGAAAAGGGAGCAGAGCAGGGGATTAAGGAATTTGTCATCGGTATGGCTCATCGCGGACGACTGAATGTTCTGGCGAATGTCCTCGGCAAAACATATGAAGAAATATTTGGCGAGTTTGAAGGGACAGAATACGATGACATGGAATTTGCCGGTGATGTGAAATATCATCTTGGTTTTTCCAGTGATGTCGTCACAACTTCAGGAAAGAAAATCCACCTCAGTGTTGCTCCAAATCCTTCTCACCTCGAAACGGTTGATCCGATTGTACAGGGTGTAGTGCGTTCAAAGATTGACAACACTCCCGGTGGTAATGAAGATCAGATCGCGCCAATTCTGATTCATGGTGACGCGGCGATTGCCGGTCAGGGTGTCGTGTATGAAGTCATTCAAATGTCTTTGCTGAGAGGATACCGGACAGGCGGAACCATTCACCTGGTGACGAATAATCAAATCGGATTCACTACAAATTATATTGACGGTCGTTCCAGTACTTATTGTACAGATGTTGCCAAAGTGACGCTCTCTCCTGTCTTTCACGTGAATGGAGATGATGTTGAAGCATTGGTCTACACCATTGAACTCGCAATGGAGTTCAGACAGAAATTTCACCGCGATGTATTCATCGATATTCTCGGATACCGGAAATACGGTCACAACGAAGGCGATGAGCCCCGTTTCACACAACCTTTGCTCTACAAAGCGATCGCGGAACATCCAAATGCTCGTGAAGTGTATAATGCAAAACTTCTCTCTCAGGGAGAAGTGGAGGCAAGCCTGGCGCGTGAGCTCGAAAAAGAATTCAAAGCCATGCTCCAGATTAGTCTGGATACAGCCCGACAATCAAAAAGTAAAAAGAAAGTTTCTCCACACCTCGAAGGAAGCTGGAAAGGTTTACGCATTTCAAATGAATCCGATTTCGAAACTTCTCCTGAAACGGGAGTAGAGAAGAAAATCTTAATCGATATCGGAAATAAAATATCGACACTTCCTGCCGATAAAAAATTCTTCAGCAAGACTGTCCGCTTATTCGAAGACAGAAAAAAACTTGTTGCGGATGAAAAAGCTGATTGGGCCATGGCGGAATTACTGGCTTATGGAACATTGCTGAAAGACGGTTTCCCAATCCGGTTCAGTGGACAGGATGTAGAGCGTGGAACTTTTTCTCACCGTCACGCTGTTGTTCGTGTGGAGGATTCGGAAGAACAATATACTCCTCTTGCTAATGTAGATACTAAACAAGCATCATTTTCCATTTATAATTCTCTCCTCTCAGAATATGCGGTTCTTGGCTTTGAATATGGCTATGCCATGTCGACACCAAATTCTCTTGTCATCTGGGAAGCGCAGTTTGGTGATTTCATGAACGGTGCACAAATTGTGATAGATCAGTACATCAGCAGCGCGGAAGACAAATGGAACCGGATGAATGGCATCGTCATGTTATTGGCTCACGGTTATGAAGGTCAGGGAGCGGAGCATTCGAGCGCGCGTCTGGAACGTTTCCTCAATCTCTGCGCTGAACACAATATGCAGATTGTGAATTGCACTACGCCGGCGAACTTCTTTCATGCATTGCGTCGTCAGTTAAAACGTCCGTTCAGAAAACCTTTGGTTGTTTTTTCTCCAAAGAGTTTGTTGCGTCATCCGCGTTGTGTTTCTTCGTTTGATGATTTGTCAAAAGGCGGATTCCGCGAAGTGATTGATGATGTAACTGCCGATCCAAAACAGGTGAAAAAAGTTGTGGTTTGTTCAGGTAAAGTGTACTATGAATTATTGGAACAAAAAGAAAAAGATCAGGCAAATGATATCGCATTGGTAAGACTGGAGCAATTGTATCCTTTCCCTGCCGGACAATTGATCGCCTTGAAGAAAAAATATTCAAAAGCGGTAGAGTGGATCTGGTTGCAGGAAGAGCCGATCAACATGGGTGCCTGGTCATATTTGTTGAGGACTTGTCAGGATATTTCTTTCAAAGTCATCGCCAGATCAGAAAGCGCCAGTCCTGCCACAGGATCTCACAAAACTCATGAACGCGAACAAAAGGAACTCCTCAACAGAGTCTTCGAAAAAGTAGCCATCTCTCAATAACCTACCTCTGCGCCCTTTGCGCCTTTGCGCGAAATTTCACTCGCAAAAGCCCAAGTGGTGCAAAGAAAAAAATATT
>CAYMMN010000353.1:0-3806 GCA_964391495.1 uncultured Flavobacteriales bacterium
ATCTCGCAGGAACTCTTTGCAGAAAAAAAGGTAAAGTGATTGTTGTTGGTGCGGTGCCTACGGGATTTAAACGTCCGAATTATTTTAAGAAAGAACTTGACCTGCGCATGTCCTGCTCTTATGGCCCCGGTCGCTATGATCCGGAATATGAAGAGCAAGGTCTGGATTATCCATACGCTTATGTACGATGGACAGAAAACCGGAACATGCAGGCATTTGTAGAGCTTTTGAGAACCGGTAAGCTGAATTTGAAAAGCCTGCTAACTCATACCTATAATTTTCAGGATGCGACAAAAGCGTATCAGCTGATCCTGGAAAAACAGGAGCCCTTCATTGGAATTGTGTTGAAATACGATTCCGGAAAGGATTTGAAAACAACTGTACATCTTCGCGAACACAAAGCGGATCCTGCTTCTCCGGCAATCGGACTGATAGGAGCAGGCGGATTTGGTCAAAATTTCCTGCTGCCTGCAATGAAAGGGAAAGGTCAGTTTGTGAGTGTGGCAACCGCTCGTCCTCACAATGCACGAAACATCGCTGATAAATATGGATTTTCTTCCTGCACCGGTAATGCTGATGAAGTAGTTTCGAATCCTGCTATCAATACGGTGTTTATTGCAACTCGTCACGATTCACACGCGGAATATGTATTGAAAGCCCTCGCGCAAAAGAAAAATGTTTTTGTGGAGAAGCCTCTCTGCCTGCGGGAAGAAGAGCTGGAAGGAATCCGGAAAGCTTATGCCGGTTCCGGTAGTTTACTGATGGTTGGTTTCAACAGACGTTTTGCGCCCTTTGTCACAAAGATCCGCGAACAGTTTCGTGAAGGTGTTCCGGTAGCAATAAATTACAGAATCAACGCCGGTATTGTTCCCGCGGATCACTGGATTCACGATCCGGCGATAGGAGGCGGGCGAATCATTGGTGAAGTATGTCACTTTATTGACCTCTGCATGTTCATCGCAAGAAGCCCGATCACAACATTGTCCGCGAGATGGATGGAAGATGCCGCAGGTTTGCATGATACGGTTACAATCGGACTCTCTTTCGCGAATGGAAGTACAGCGAACATCAGTTATTTTTCCAATGGGAATAAACTGGTCTCCAAAGAATATCTGGAAGTGTTTGGTTCCGGTATGGTCGCCATACTTGATGATTTTAAAACACTGAGTCTTGCAGGGAAATCCATGTCTAAGAGCTCGGGAAATCAGGATAAAGGTCACAATGCGGAAGTGGCGGCATTTCTTGCAGCAGTTCAGAATGGAAAAGAATGCCCTGTTTCTGCGGAAGATTTGTTCATGAGTACGCTTGCGACATTTAAAGTGCTTGAATCCGCAGCGCAAAACGGAAAAGAAATTACCATTCAACTCTGAGGAATTCGGATGCAGGGCGATCAAATAGAAAAATCCATCAGCAGTTTACAGCTGTACATCGAATCGGAAAAATACCGTGGTCCGGATCCGTACGATGCGCTGAAATCTCCTGTATTCAAATGGCCTGTATTGAGAAATCACAAAATGATCCGGTTCGGGATGCAACAGCTGTTGAAAAGGATTCCGCTCAATCTGCGTCCGCTATTAAGAGTGCCTGACGGATATAATCCGGTAACACTTGGTTTGTGTATACAGGCTTATACAAATCAGATTGTATTCAATCCTTCATGTCGCACTGACAATTTGAAAAAAATTAATTTCCTGATGGATGAACTGGAAAGTTTGATTCCAAAAGGATACAAAGGTTCCTGCTGGGGATATGATTTCGACTGGGAGGCAAGGTATGCGCGAATTCCAGCTTATCAACCAACTATCGTCGCGACCGGTTTTATAACCAACGCGTTGTTCCATGCATGGAAAATTACCGGAGAAGAGAGATTCCTGAAACATTGTGTCAGTTCAACCGAATTCATTCTGGAAGATATCAACCGAACCTATGACGGAGACCGGAATTTCAGTTTTTCTTATTCTCCGTTTGATAAGGAAATTGTCTTTAACGCAAGCATGAAGGGAGCAAGAACGCTTGCACAGGTTTTTTCGGTTACACAAAATGACAATCTGAAAGAACTTGCGTCGAAGGCTGTCGCTTTTGTCATGAAGTATCAGCAGGAGAGCGGTGCATGGATTTATTCCATGAGCAAAGCAGGTACATGGGTGGATAATTACCACACCGGTTATATCCTGGATTGTCTCGATGAATATATAAAATGCACAGGCGATGAGACTTATTCATCGCATCGTGCAAAAGGATATAATTTTTACAAAAAGAATTTTTTCGAACAAAATAAAATTCCGAAATTCTACAATACAAAGACTTATCCGGTTGATTGTACGTCCGCGGCGCAATCATTGCTTACATTGGTTCGTTTTGGTGATGTTGATCTTGCTAAAAATGTCGGAAACTGGATGATCGAAAATATGCAGGCTCAAAACGGTTCATTTTATTTCAGAAAATTTTCAAGCTACACCATACGCACGTCTTATATGCGCTGGAGTAATGCCTGGATGTTTGCCGGCCTTACAACATTGCAGTCCGAGTTATCAAAAGGGAAGGAGGGCGCACTTGGAAACCAATAAGGGGAAATACGCTCTGTGGACCAATGATGTGGAAGATCATTCCATCTGGTACAATACACTTCGTTATGAAACAGGTGAACTTGTTCTGAAAGAAGGCATGCCCATTCTTCTCGACATTTATAAAAAGTTTGGAATAAAAAGTACGTTCTATTTTACCGGTTATATGGCGGAACATTTTCCGGATGTGGTTCGAATGATTGTTGCCGACGGACATGAAGTCGCTTCGCACGGTTATTCTCATGAAGTAGATCAGGCGTTTGATGTGCTTCCGTATAAATTGCAGGTGGAACATCTGAAGAAATCAAAACAACTGCTGGAAGATATTTCCGGGCAGGAAGTTATTTCTTTCCGTGCGCCTGCTTTGCGTGTGAATGCGGATACGCCGAGAGCGCTGGCTGAAACCGGCTACTTAATCGACAGTTCTGTTGCTTCCCAAAGATTTGATATGTTTCTTTCTTTCGGAGGAATAAAAAAATTACGATGGCTCACCGCGCCGCGTTTGCCGTATCATACACGACCGGATAGTTTATTCCGGAAAGGTGATGGCCTGATTCTCGAAGTGCCACTGACTGCTCTGTTATTTCCGTATGTGGGTACAACGATGCGAATTTTCCCCTGGCTTACGAAAATGCAAAGAAGCATCCTGAATGTGGAAAATAAGATGAATCACAAACCGGTGGTGTTTGATATTCATCCCAATGAGTTTCTGAATGAAGAAACCGGAGAACGGATCATTGAACGCAGAACGAAAAATCCGATCTCCTATTTGCTTGCAGATGTATTGCGGGGTAAACTGAAGGTGAAAAATCTCGGGAAAGCCGCAATCCCACTGTACGAAAATGAAATTTCGTTTTATAAAAACCGTGGGTATATGTTTACTACGGTAAAACAATATTGTATTGAAAACGGCTGGTTGCCGGAAAGGAAATCCTGAACGATGCGTATTTTTATCATAACCATGGAGGATCCGGTATACACACTGCCTTTTATCCGCGAAATTATTGATCGCAGGAAAAAAGATATCGTGGGCATCGCGACCACCAAAGGCGACAGGCTGACCATCGGAAAAAATAAATCGCAGTTGGTTTATCTTTTTTCTTTGTTGTTCATCATGGGTATACCGGCATTTCTGAAATATGCGTTTACCACTTTTGGATTCAAAATAAGGAAGAAATTATCCAGGAACTTCTCTTTCATCTAATCCCCATCAATCCTGAAATATGCCGTAGAATCCGGGAT
>CAYMMN010000354.1:0-3793 GCA_964391495.1 uncultured Flavobacteriales bacterium
CGCCTGTCTCGTGAACGCCTTGATACTGAACAAAAACGGATCCAGGCCGAACGCGATCGGCTGGAAAAAGAGAAAGAAGTAGCCGCGCAGAAAGCTCGGGCTGAAGCAGATGAGCGCCGGAAAGCGGAAGAAGAATCGCGGACTGCTCGCGCACGCAATGAGGCGGTGCAAAAGCAACTGCAGGCTGAACGGGAACGACTAGAAAAGGAAAAGCGCGACGCTGCTGATCGGCAGGCCAGAAGTGAAGAAGAGGATCGAAGGAAGCGGACGGAACAACAAGAAGAAGAACAGCAGAAAAAAAACCAGTTGGTGGCCAAACTTACTCCCGGCAGTCAGATGAGCACTACGTCATCGCAACGCCAGCTACGGGACTTGCTGGAAGAATTCAAGCGGGCATACGAGGGACAAGACTTTGAGGGGTTGGAACGAGTGTCCGAGATGGGGAATGACCGCCTGAGTTTTGTCCACACCATGTTCAGTAATTACCGTACCATTAAAATTTCTATACAGAACCTTGAAATCAAGGACCAGGAGGCCATGGCGACGATTATTCATGACGTGCTCGTCGACAAAAGCGGCGACCCGGTGATGCCAAGCCCGATTCTAAGATCGGCGCGGATCAAGATCCGTAAAAGTGGGGATCAATGGACACGAGTCGTTTGGTAGGCACTCACTTACCCGCCTGAGCCTGGTCGGCTAAGGGGTTCTGGAAATCAAACCCAAACAGTTGCGGGTTTTCCGCAATGACAGCAGCGGAAAAAATGTAAAACACATAATCATACGTTTCTTGAGGAATCTTGTACTGCTTCAATAACTGCCAAAAATTTCGTTCTCTCGGATTGTTCGGCATTTTCCGAATTATGTTGATGACATTGCCCTCACCCCAATTGTAAGAGGCGATGACAAGTAATCCTGACGCTTGGGCATCGGTATTGTAAATTCGCCTAATATACTTCGCGGCCGCCTTGGTAGCCTTTTGGAAATGAAACCGTTCATCTTGCGGATCAAACGCCGCACTGTGTTTTAGTGGTCCCGGCTTCAATCCATACTGTTCAGCCGTTTGAGGAATAAATTGCCAAATGCCCTTTGCATAACCCATTCGAGTCGGAGGCCCTACTGCTTTTGAATCGAAACCACTCTCCTGCAGTGCCAAATAGAAAAATTGGGGAGGCAGGTTTTTGGTCCACATCTCATTGGCGACCGTCGGGATGAAGCCGCTTTCCTTGGCGCGCTTAATGGCATTCTGCAGCCGTTCCGTTGATTTCCAGCGACGGATGTATTTTTTTACTTCCGAGAGAAAATCCCGTGGCATGGCTACCTCACACTCACCGAATAATCGCGCCATCCGAAACACGAGGCGATCCTGTTCGTTCATTCCCTCATAAATTTCCAATTCGCCGAGAAATCGGTCATATTGCGTTTCCAATTCCCTGAGCTTCTGGCGCTTCGTGAGAATTCTCTCCATAAGATCTTTGCGCTTGGTGTCGGCCACGACCTCCTCAAGCTCGGAAACCTGAATTTCTACTTGCTTCATCGTATAGAACATCTCTCCAGCCGTTCTGGTCATCTGATCGACCCTGTTCCTCTGGTACCATGCGTATCCCAGGGCGCAGACCAGTAAGGTAACCACTACTCCCACGGCCACACGATATCGGCGTCTCTGCTGTCGCTCACGGCGTTTGGCAGCCTCCCGGTAGCGACGGGCCTCTTCCGATTCTTCTACAGTATCTCCTCGTTTCCAGCGATCAACAATTTCTGTCACCGACTCCATTTTCTTGTTGGATTGAGCCACCTCCGTGGGCTGGTTGGAAAAAGCGACTTCGTCGCCGACCGAAAGCCATACGCCCGGCCCACCCAAACCAAGCTCTACGGTCACGGCTTCTTGCAGTTGCACACGAGTGACCGGCTGGCCATCTATATACAAACCATGTGTACTTTGCTGGTCGAGAAGCCACCACCGTCCCGCCTCAAATCTCACTTCAGCATGGACGCGGCTAACCACCCGGTCCGGCACCACGACTTGGCACTCGGTCGATCGCCCAATCCGGAAGGCATGAATAAAGCGTTGCTCGCCGCTCCACATCGTACCCGTGCGAACCCGTATGCGAACCGGTTGCGGCGTATTGAGGGCAGTTGTTAAATCGTCTGGCATGTAGGGTGGGTAGGGAGTATGTGATCCACGAACAGGCTACTCATCACCACGTAAGTTGCGCGAGCGTGAGAAGGCTAGGCAAGCGCTTGCTGAAGTTGCATGCGCAATGGATCGTCGAAATTTTCGATTGACTCTGTTGAAATCAGCTCCACAAAAGCAGGGACGCCGGAAAAGCGCGTCGCCATGAGCAGCAGCTCGTCGGCAGGACGGAACGATGTGAGAGGAGCAGTGATGGTGACAAAGGGTACCGTCCCTAAACCAGGCAACGGTTTCATGTCGATTTGGTAACGCAACGCCGCTAAAATTTGAGCCAAGTTTGGCTGACTTTTCATGAGGAGCTGCATCACCAGCGCATTGATCACGAATTGCCGCAAGGCCTCAGTCTTCCGATCCATCCGACTCTCCAGCATAGAATGCACCTGGGAAAGCGTGAGGCCCGACTCGTAACTCAGCACCCATTGCACGGGCGAAGTAATTGTCAGAGCCCTGGAGCCTTGTTCCGATTTATCCGTATAAGTATATTCCCAGGGATAGATCACCGGCTGGCTGTCGAGTTGGGCGAGGGTGGTATCGGGAAATTCGAGCGGCAACACGAACGGAGCATGGCTTGCTTCGCGATAGAGATCTTTCAAGCGCGTCAGGGCAAGATCGGATCCGTTTACATCTTCACGTGATCCGACATGTCGCCCCAACAAACGCCGCGGCGCCAGTAACGGCTTGAGGGTATCGATGTAGGCACGGAGATGGCTGCCTAAGATCTGAGAGACGGCCTCAGTTTTTTCACGAAGGGATGCCACATCCCCGATAGTCAGCACCTGGCCTGTCTTGGGCTCGCCCATCGGTATCACCTCACGATCGCGGCGCCATTATCTTGTCCCCCCGGAGAAAAATCAAGGGAAGGCTCATGAATACTGAAGAGAACATCCCTTTCTTACCAAAAGTTCTAGCCTCACGATGACGTGTTTTCACAACCCCAGCAGGACGCTTCTTGTTCTTCTTGAAGCGTTTCAGATAGGCTAGGACAATACCGTCCCACGCCCCACTCTCCCAGGAGATGTTGGATGTCCAACCAGGTCTTCTCCGGCAAATATATCGTCCAAGAAGTGCTGGCGAAGGGCGGGATGGGGGTGATCTACAAAGCGTTGGATCAGACACTTGACCGGGTTGTCGCCATTAAGGCCGTTCACGAACATTTGTCAGGAGATCCCTCCTTCACCGCACGGTTTCTGCGTGAAGCACGTGCCATGGCACGGCTGGACCACCACAATATCGTGACTATCCATGCAGTCGAGGAAGAACACGGCACCCCGTACATCGTCATGGAATTTTTTCCGGGCGGCAACCTCCGCGCTTTCATGCAAACCCGCAGGCCGGTGTCTATTCGAACCAGTCTCGATATTGCGCTCCAGGTGGCTGAGGCTCTGGCCTATGCCCATGACCAGGGCATTGTTCACCGCGACATCAAGCCGGCCAATATTCTCGTCGACAGCCGCGGTCGGGTCAAACTCACGGACTTTGGAATTGCGGCGGCCCTCGATGAAGTCTCAATTACGACGGTCGGCCAAGTGCTCGGCACGCCCGAATACATGTCGCCCGAACAAGCCGCCGGGAAAAAGGTCGACGGCCGCGC
Organism: uncultured Flavobacteriales bacterium; assembly: GCA_964391495.1. Classification (GTDB taxonomy): domain Bacteria; phylum Bacteroidota; class Bacteroidia; order AKYH767-A; family 2013-40CM-41-45; genus JADKJP01. Next base: position 3,783 of record CAYMMN010000354.1, read on the forward strand.
CGATCTCTATT
>CAYMMN010000355.1:0-3791 GCA_964391495.1 uncultured Flavobacteriales bacterium
ACTTCAAACAAATGCAATTGTTTCTGCCACATCGCTTCCAATGCATTTTGATCTGTTGACCAATCAACAACTTTGGAACTGAATTGCAGATAAATCCTTTTCCATGCTTCGGTTCTTTCACTCGTTGTATGATCAGGATTCATGTACAACCAATGCTGGAAATGATCTACACAAGCTATCCATGGCAATGCTTCAAGAACATTTTCCAATTGTTCACGACGCGCTCTGCGCAGATCATCAACGTTTGGAAAGAAATGATGCCAGTGTTCCATTGAAATCAACTCCATACTCATGGAAGCAAGCTCAGCAACTTCGGAAGGAAGTTCCTTGAACCCGATGAAATCGAGTTTACTGGTGAGCATGGAATGAATTGCATGTCCGCCTTCGTGTACCATCGTGATCACATCGCGAAGCGAACCGCTGGCATTCATAAAAATAAATGGAACGCCGGATTCATACAGTGGATAATTATAACCTCCCGGTGCTTTTCCAATGCGTGAATCAAGATCAATGTAATTCAAACGCTGAAGCGTCTTTGTAACCTCTCCAAAATAAGGATGAATATCGCTGAAGCATGCTATCGTCTGATTCATTAACTCTTCACCCTTTGCGAAAGGTTTCATGTCAGGACGACCTTGTGTATCAACATCAAGATCCCAAGGCTTCAAAGTATCAAGTTTGAGTTCAGCTTTTCTTTCTTCCAGCAGTGTATCCAGAACAGGAACAATACTCGTTCGAACAGATTCATGAAAACGCAAACAATCTTCAGGAGTATAATCGAAACGATCAAGTTCCACGAATTTATAATCACGATAATTCGCGAAACCAGCCTGGCGTGCGATGCGGTGACGCAAGGCGATCAGTTCATGAAATAGTCCATCAAGCTTTTCACGATCCTGCTGACGGCGACTAACAATTTTGTGATACACTGTATCACGCACAGAACGATCCGGATCTTTTAAAAGATTTGATGCCTGTTGTAATGTCAGCGTTTTCCCATTCACTTCAACAGTCATCGCGCCCGCAGTCTCGCCGTACTTTTGTTCTTTCACAGTCATCTCAGCCTGCAACGGAATATTTTCTTCTCTGAAAATACGGATGGAGTTTTCAACCTGCTTAAGGTATAAACTGTAACGCTTGTCCAACTCTGTACGGAACGAACATTCGATCAATTTCCTGTTCAGACGATCCGCGAACGGTTCAATCTTCGGATTGATATTTTCGATGAAGTGCGTGTAAGCTTCCGTGAGTTTTTTGTCGGTCGTATCGCAGGTCATGCGGATGTAGAGCCATCCCAAATGTTCCGAAACGATGGATTCGAGTTCAGTAACATCAGTCAGCCATTTCTGAAGATCAGCAACGGAATCGATTTTGCGATTCTGAAGATCCAGATAATAAGGCTCCAGAGATTCCCATGTACTCAAATCAAGACTGGCCGGTAAAAAGTTGCGCCGGATTTTTTCCGGCGCGTTTACTGTATGAGTTGTCATTGCGATTAAACTTTTTTACGGGTTTTTGCAGTTGTTGCTTTTGCTGATTCCGCTTTAGGACCGTGAGCTTCGTGCTTCTTCGGGATCGGCTTGTCATGATCCGCTGCGGCAAGCAGTTTTTCATCCGCTTCTCCGCCGGTCTCTTCTTCCTTGGAGAAATCAATTTTATCTTTCAGAATATCATACCACACCAGCATCTTTTTAATATCCGATGTATAAACTCTTTCTTCATCAAAAGTAGGCACCAGCTTTTTAAAATATTCCCTCAGCTTTGCGCCATCCGCTTTCGGATCTACACCAAGTTTTTGTCCTTCCTTCTGTTGAATGTTCTTGTAGATTTCACGCAATGGCATATCCTCACCGGTTGTGTACACAGCGATGTCCACCAATGTCATGATGCGTTGATTTGAATTGATAAGAGTTCTCTTGGAATCAGCAAGTGATTCAACAATAAAACCGTTTTTGTTGTTCGCGACAACCTTGTACAAGCCACTCATTCCGGGCACAGAAATAATATCTTTTAATTCCATAAATTGATTTCTTAATAGGATACAAAGTTAAAACGAAAATTGAAAGAAGATATTGAATTTGGTAAATTATTCTACCGGGTATTCAACACATTTACACCTGTCCACAATTGAGGGAAAGGATAAATGTACTCACAAATGAAATCGTTCCTGAGTGAATACTCCCGGGAAGAGACAAAAACACTGTAAACAAACAACCCATGGCTTGTGCAGCCATGGGTTGAAGTAAAAGATCCTTATTTATTTTATAATGGTTAATGGCAGGGTCTTTACAAGACTACCGCTTTGCAGTCGATAAAAATAATTTCCTGCTGCTAACTGAGTCAGATCAACTGTAACTGAGTATTTTCCTCCATTCAACTTCTCAGCAAGAACAGATTTAACCTTTTTACCCATGGTTGTGTAAATTGACAATTCTGTTTGGTTTGCCTGAGGAAGCACAAAGCTAATTGTACTTTGATTATTTGCCGGGTTGGGATAACTCTGTGATAAAGAAAATGCTCCCGCCATCGGAATTTCGGTCATCCCGGTACTGAGGTTGTCATAACGAATCTGAGCAGCATCTGCACTGGACTGAATCATGCTTAAATCCTCACCGGCAATCAATGCAAACGCGACTTTTACCGAATCATTGTTGGCAAGATTGAACGGACCGGTTGAAACAATCTGAATAATATCATTTCCGGTTGTCGCGGATGTTCCTCCATCCTGACGGAATGTAGACAATGATAAATATTTATCCGCATTGCTATAACCATCAAACATATCCAGTCCACCATTTCCTCCGCTGATATTATCAATAGCATAGCTGTTGAATGCCCCGGGAGAAAGTAATTTCATTCCGGCATACAGGCCAGCGACATCGGTGCTCCATGCATATCCCATGTTTCTGCTGTTATCGACAGAGCACTTGTTATTAGCATAAGCCGGAATATCCCAATCCGCGAACAAGCCTGCAAAAAGGTTAGATAAATTTCCTCCACTTGTATTTTTAATGGTATACTCAACGATGATATATTTTCTGTCAGCCGGTGCCATCCATGCGTATGCACGGTGAGTTACAAATACGCTGATTGGTGATACGGATGTAAGTCCGTTATCACGGAACTTCCCGTAAGCATCAAAATCAGAATAAACACCCGGCTCCTGACTTGACACGGCGAGAACTGAAGCGAAATCTTCATCATAACCGGAACCATCACCACGAACACAATCAGAAACCTGTGTTCCGGTAGCACCAATCATCAGACCCATTTCATAGAGTATGGTTGCACCACCCATGTAAGTGAATCCCAATCCACCCAACTGGCCACTTGCATTATATCCTATGAGACCTTTGCTTGTGATAGTCGAAGCAACATCGTTGATCGCGATGTTGATATAATCCACGTTCACGATCAGAATGAAAGAATAAACATCTGACCATGTGCCGTCAGTCATGGTAATTTTAAAACGAACTTCCGTGTTCGCTCCGGCGGAAGGATTGATCACTACCTTGTATGGACTTCCTGAATTTGTTGCAGTGGCGAGTGTACCAACAACACCCGGGGAAAATGTACTGTTCAAAACGGTAACTGCTGTATTTGTCGTAGACAACACACAGGTCAGGTTCGCGGTTGGACGCAAAAGGTTTTTAAATACTGCAGTCATATCAAGCGTATCGCCGATCACGAAAGCATTATCATTATTATCGGTAATGTCAAGACTTTCTACAACAACACCCGGAGAAATGGAATCAGTGATGGCTGTAAATAAGTTAACACTTACTTTTAGA
>CAYMMN010000356.1:0-3786 GCA_964391495.1 uncultured Flavobacteriales bacterium
AATTGGTTTTGAACGCATGAGTGAAATTCAGGAAGAAATTCTCTGGATCTGCGAAGCTGCGCATGTCCCTGTGATCTGGGCGACGCAGGTTTTGGAGACATTAAACAAATCCGGTGTCGCGACAAGATCAGAAGTCACGGATGCCGCGCATGCCGCGATGGCGGAATGTGTGATGGTGAATAAGGGCGAACATATTATACAGGTTGTCGAAACCTTACGTGATATTTTACACCGAAGCGGTGGACATCATGTAAAAAAGAGATATACGTTTCGACCCATGCGTATCGCCAAAAGATTTTTTGATGAATTGGGATCCAACTCCTCAATAAAGATTACGGCTGGTTAAATTTTCGATTTCACTTTTCAATCTTTTTTTAAACTGATACAGTAATGAGGTTTTTATATTTGGAATTGAAGCCGGAATTCCTGTATCTTTAAGCATTCAGGTAGCCAGCATTACCTGATTTTGTGTTTAAGCTTTATGAGAAGAAAAGTATTTCTCTTAATAATTTATTGCCTCGCACTTTCCTGTAGCAGGAATACTAATCACGAAGAGAAGAACTCAATTTCAAACGAAATTAAGGATGAAATGGTAATTGCCCCCGGAAAATCCGCGATGCGAATTCTGACCGACCGGCCACCCAACCTTGAAACTCCTTTGAAATATTTCCTTTTGGATTACACTCCGAACGATGTATTTTTTGTTCGCTGGCATATGTCCAACCTTCCTCCTGAAATTTCCGAGGATACATTTCGATTAAGGATTGGGGGAGACGTAAAACATGCTCTTGCACTTTCATTGCAGGATTTGAAAACGAAATTTAAACCCATTTCCCTGGTTGCTGTTGCACAATGTGCCGGTAATTCCAGAAGCTTTAATGATCCTCATGTTCCGGGCGGGCAATGGAAAAATGGTGCGATGGGGAATGCAAAATGGACAGGTGTGAGATTATCAGATTTATTAAATGAAGCAGGATTAAACAAAAATACTTTTGATATTTCATTTAATGGAATCGATGATCCTCCATTACCCGGAACTCCCGATTTTGTGAAATCACTACGTGTAACAAAAGCAATGGACCCGGATGTCTTTGTTGCATATGAAATGAATGATAAGCCATTGCCTTTGCTGAATGGATTTCCATTGAAACTGATAGTCCCGGGCTGGTATGCTACCTATTGGGTTGGGATGTTAAATCAAATCACGGTGCACCCGGATACCTTTAGTGGTTACTGGATGAAAAAAGCTTACCTCGTCCCAAAGAATAATCGGGACGCGAATGAAAATAAAGACAGTCTTTCAAAAGACATGGAGCCTATCAATAAAATGAATGTTCGGAGTATTTTTGTCACACCGGAACCCGATAGCATCATTACTTCCGGTTCATTAATAGAAATACAAGGACTGGCTTTCGATGGAGGTGACGGAGTAAAAAAAGTTGAATTGTCGGAAGACAATGGCAAGAATTGGAAGGAAGCCAAACTGGATCCTGAAATCGGGAAGTATTCCTGGCGGAGATGGCGCTATGCATGGAAGCCATTGGCAGCCGGATCGTATTCATTCAAAGTAAGAGCCACCAATATTCTTGGTGAAATACAACCTGAACATCACTGGAACAGGAGTGGGTATATGAGAAATGAAATTGAAGAATTAAAGCTGGAGGTCAAATAAATGAAATTCAGATCCGCACTTCTCATCGCTTTGTTTTATTGCATTCAATATATAATGGTGTCCTGTTCTGATTCGAAAAGGCCAGACGAAGCTCCAATTGAAACCACAAAAATTCTTGCATTGAGTGATGCAGGATATCATTTGCCTGATCGACCGGGCAGTGATCTGTTTCTGGCAAATTGCGGTATTTGTCATTCTTACCGTTATATACAAATGCAACCACCTTTTCCAAGGAAAACCTGGGAAAAGACCGTTGAGAAAATGGTTAAAAATTTTGGAGCACCAATTCCTGACTCCTCACTTGCACCGATTGTAGACTATCTGGTTTCCATTCGTGGTGAAAAATGAATTTTTTAAGTGAAGAGTGAAGAGTGAAGAGTGAATGGTGAAGAGCCTTTGTTCATTCTTCAATTCAAAATCAGTAATCTAGAATCCTCAATCTACAATCTTCATTTCCCCCATGTCATCATCAGGATTAAAACGCGAATTATCCCTTGTACAGGCTACTGCGATCAATATGATCGATATGGTTGGCATTGGACCATTTATTGTGCTGCCACTTGTAATCAAGATGATCGGTGGTCCGCATTTTATTTTTGCCTGGATAGTTGGTGCAGTAATTTCCCTCGTAGATGGAATGGTTTGGGCAGAACTGGGAGCCGCTTATCCCAAAGCAGGAGGGAGTTATAATTTTCTGAAAGAAGCGTATGGAAAAAAAGGAGGCAAGATGCTTTCTTTTTTATATGTGTGGCAAACTCTGATACAAGCTCCACTGGTTGCTGCAAGCGGAGCTATTGGATTCTCTCAGTATTGCACTTATCTGTATCCGTTCACTCCACTGGAGCAAAAAATGCTTTCCGGGGGTATCGTTCTTTTGCTTGTATTTCTTTTGTACAGGAAAATTGAAACGATTGGAAAAATCAGTGTGATGCTTTGGATCGCAGTTTTAGTCACCATTTCCTGGATGATTTTTGGAGGAATAACTTCCCACACAATTTCCAACAACTGGATTCCCGACAATCATTCGGATTTGTTTGGCAGTTTGTTCTTTGTTGCTCTCGGACAGGCTTCCGTAAAAACGATCTATAGTTATTTGGGCTATTACAATGTTTGTCACCTTGGAGGAGAAATACGGAATCCCGGACGCAATATTCCACGAAGTATATTTATCTCTGTTTTCGGAATTGCCTTTCTTTATCTGGCAATGAATATCAGTGTGGTCAGTGTAATTCCCTGGCAGGAGGCTCAGAATTCCAGTTTTATTGTCAGCACATTCATAGAAAGGATCTACGGACACCAAGCAGCGGTAATCGCGACAGGACTCGTTCTGTTGGTTGCATTCTCTTCCTTATTTGCAGTGCTTCTCGGCTATTCCAGAATTCCTTATGCTGCGGCAGTGGACGGACAATTCTTCCCGGTTTTTGCAAAACTGCATCCGACGAAAAACTTCCCTCATATTTCATTGCTCTTCCTTGGAGGAGCTGCATTCGTGTTTAGTCTGCTGTTCAAATTGAGTGATGTGATCAGCGCAATTCTGGCCATGCGAATTCTTGTACAGTTTATAGGTCAGGCAATTGGCGTTGTTCTTTTGCGAAAACGAAACGGAACCGCGCATCTGCCGTATAAAATGATTCTTTATCCTTTGCCCGTTGTGCTGGCAATCCTCATCTGGATTTTTATTTTCGTCTCAACCGGATGGAAATTTGTACTTTCAGGCCTTACAGTAATTTCTTTGGGAATAATAATCTACTTGTTGATGCCATCTTTTGGAAAGCAAAATAATTCCGGAGAGGCAAGATAAGGTGAAAGGAATTACAGACTTAGTTCAAGATTTTTAAATTGCATTATGAATCCAAAATATAAAGTAAAATTGAAAAAGTATGCTGAGGATATTCTTCAGCAACGTATTGATGCGGCTCAGCAGGCGATGTTGAATGCACAGGATGCAGCTAATTCAGAAGATAAAAGTTCTGCCGGTGATAAATATGAAACTGCCAGAGCAATGGGTCAGCTTGATCGCGAAATGAATGCAAAACAATTCGAAGAAGCAAAACGCGAGTTGGCTGCTCTTCAGCAATTGTACGAATATGATTTCCCCTTACATCGAACTCATT
>CAYMMN010000357.1:0-3782 GCA_964391495.1 uncultured Flavobacteriales bacterium
CTGATTATTATTGGGGAATGGGTCTTACCGCAGAAGCAGTTGCACGTGATTATAAAATCAGCAGAGAGGATCAGGATAAATTCGGCTACGAATCCAATATCAAAGCTTCCAATGCGATTCGTGATGGGAAATTCAAGAATGAAATTGTGCCTGTAAAAGTTTCTGAGGTTTACCTTGATGAAAACGAAAAAAAGAAAACCCGTGAAATTCTTGTAGACACTGATGAAGGTCCGCGTGCGGATACAACCCTTGAAAAAATGGCCACTTTAAAACCGGTCTTTGATGCAAGAGGAAGTGTTACCGCGGGAAATTCATCTCAGACCAGTGATGGTGCCGCTTTTGTGATTGTTGTCAGTGAACGCATGTTGAAAAAACTCAATGTAAAACCAATCGCCCGTTTTGTGGATTATGCTGTCGCCGGTGTTGAACCACGTGTGATGGGGATTGGTCCTGTCGAAGCAATTCCAAAAGTACTTGCCCATGCAGGTTTGAAAAAAGAAGACATGGATCTCATTGAACTGAATGAGGCGTTTGCTTCTCAGTCACTCGCTGTGATCAGAACCCTTGATCTGGATCCTTCAAAGATCAATGTCAACGGAGGAGCAATCGCACTCGGACATCCGCTCGGTTGTAGCGGAGCGAAATTGTCGGTTCAACTCTTCAACGAACTCGGCAGGAGAAAAGGTAAATATGGAATGGTGACCATGTGTGTTGGAACAGGACAGGGTGCCGCCGGTATTTACGAGCTTTTATAAGAAGAATTTCAGATTAAAAATCATCAGATATGCACTGTGAATTGGAGTTTTTTAATAGATAGATTCATGGGTTAAATTTTCATAACTCATAACTCATAACTCATAATTCATAACTCATAATTCAAAATTTATAACTCAATTCAATTTTCCAAAATGGAAACAACGACCCAACAAGCGATAAAAGGAGGAGAATTTATTATCAGGGAAACTAAAGCCGCTGATATTTTTATTCCTGAACAAGCCAATGAAGAACAGCAAATGATTGCTCAAACCTGTCGTGATTTTTTACAACAGGAAGTTTATCCCAATCTGGATAAAATTGATGCGCAGCAGGAGGGACTGATGCAAAGTATTCTGGATAAAGCCGGAGAACTGGGTTTGTTGGGTATCTCTATTCCTGAGGACCTGGGAGGTTTTGGAAAGGATTTCACAACCGGGATGATCGCGACGGAATATCTTGGAGCAGGACATTCCTTTTCGGTTGCTTACGCCGCTCATACCGGAATCGGTACACTGCCGATTTTGTACTATGGAAATGATGCGCAAAAGAAAAAATACATTCCAAAACTGGCGACCGGAGAATGGAAGGCAGCTTACTGCCTGACAGAACCGGGTTCAGGTTCAGATGCAAATTCAGGAAAGACCAAAGCTGTTCTTTCTCCGGATGGAAAAAACTGGATTATCAATGGACAAAAGATGTGGATCACCAATGGTGGTTTCGCGGATGTCTATATCGTTTTTGCAAAAATTGATAACGATGAAAATCTGAGTGCTTTTATTGTTGAGAGAAATTTTCCGGGGATTACATTGAACCCTGAAGAACATAAAATGGGAATTAAAGGCAGCTCCACACGCCAGATCTTTTTCAACGATTGTATCGTTCCTGTTGAAAATCAGTTGAGCGAACGTGGAAACGGTTTTAAGATCGCTGTAAACATTTTGAATCTCGGAAGAATTAAACTAGCCGGTGCTGCAATCGGCGGTTCTAAACGTGTAGCGACACTTTCTGTTCAATATGCGAATGAGCGCCAGCAGTTCGGGCGCCCTATTGCAAAATACGGAGCCATTCGGCACAAACTCGCCGAACAAGCAATCCGGATTTTTGCTGCTGAAGCTGCAATCTACCGTTGCAGTCAGAATATGGAAGATGCCATCAACGCGCTCCGTGAACAGGGAATGGAGGAGGGGAAAGCCAAACTAAAAGGAGTTGAACAATATGCTGTTGAAGCGGCTATTCTGAAAGTTTACGGAAGCGAAGCGCTCGACTATGTGACTGATGAAGGTGTTCAGATTTACGGCGGTATGGGCTACAGTTCTGACGCGCCGATGGATCGTGCTTATCGCGATTCACGTATCAACCGGATCTTCGAAGGGACCAATGAAATCAACAGGATGCTCGCCGTTGATATGATGCTGAAAAAAGCCATGAAAGGAGATCTTGATCTCATGGGTCCGGCAACCGCAGTCGCGAACGAACTGATGCAAATTCCTGACATGGGAAATGGAAGTGATGAGCTTTTCGCAGCTGAGAAAAAGACAATCGCGAATTTCAAGAAAGCAGTTCTAATGGTAGCCGGCTCTGCTGTGCAAAAACTCATGATGGAACTGGCCAAAGAACAAGAAGTGCTGATGAATATCGCCGACATGCTCATTGATTTGTATGTTGCAGAGTCACTTCAGTTGAGGGTTGAAAAGCTCGTCAGTATAAAAGGCGAAGCAAATTGCACTGAGCAATTGGACATGATGCGTGTCTTCCTCTACGATGCCGCGGACCGCATCAATAAAGCAGGAAAAGATGCCATTAATTCCTACACCAGTGGTGACGAGCAACGGATGCTGTTGATGGGATTAAAGAGATTCACAAAGGTGGCTCCTGTCAATGTTAAGGAATCAAGACGTCGCATTGCGGCAAAATTGCTTACTGAAAACAAATATTGTTATTGATAACTAAACATTCATGCATTGAAAAGGGAGTCTGTCAGACTCCCTTTTTTGTTTTAGTTAATTTCAGTTTAATTCTTCACTACTTTTTTAATTTGTACATTCGATTTCAGTATTGTGTTCCCGAATTTTAATCTCATAGTTTTCTAATGAATAAATTAATAATCTTCTTCATTTCAATATTTTTCATCCATACGGTGAATGCGCAATCATGGAACTGGGCAGAACAAAAAAGTTGCGCGAATCGCAGTGCAAAAGTGACGCCCAATCCGGATGGCACTTTTTTCTTCAGCGGTGTATTTAAGGATACCATGGCAATTGGTAACCAGACTCTGATCAGTAAATCAACCGGATGGGACATGTTTTTATCAAAATTTGATGCGGCGAATAATTTTCTATGGGCGAAAAGTTTTGGAGGGGACGATAACTATTCAGGTCAGAACTCAGTTGAAGGGTTCAGTTTTACTCTGGATTCTCATGGAAACATCCTGATGGCCGGATCTTTTGGAGGTTCTTTTATAGTCAACTCAGATACACTGCGTTCAATAAATAACTGGCAGGATGCATTTCTTGCAAAATGTGATTCTTCAGGTAATTTTATCTGGATAAAGCATCTCGCAGCCCGCGCTGCAGAAGGTTTTTCAAGAATATTCCTCGATCAGAACGATAATATTACAGCAACAGGAGGATATGTGGATTATGATACACAGGATACTTTAGTGTATAAGTATCATGAACTGCCAACAGATACATTCATTATCCCATTTACAAGATACATTGATGGAATGTTATTTCGCTTTGATTCGGATGGAAATGCTCTTGCTATGAATTACTGGAACGGTCCCGAAGATGAACAGCCTTTTTCAGCAGTCATGGATAATGCAGGGAACCTTTACTTTCGTCAGTCCATTGACAGTATGGCCATTGACGGGAATGATACCATCCGTTCATACGGAAAAAGGGATATTGTCATTCGAAAAATAAATTCAGCCGGACAAAAAGTCTGGACCAAACATTTTGGAAATGTAAATGATGACGCCATGACCATGATAAAAGTTATGGGTAATCGTATTTTCATTTATGCCA
>CAYMMN010000358.1:0-3768 GCA_964391495.1 uncultured Flavobacteriales bacterium
TAAAATAAAATACTCCACAATGGTAATTTGTATCGCAATCCAGGAGATAAGAATAATTCCTGAATACAGCGAATAGGTCCACGACCAGTGTTTTTCAGGATAAATGTTCAGTATACCTGCAAATTTCCATTTCGGTTGAAAGAATAATCCGATTAAAATGAAAAGAGGAAAAAGGCCATTAAATACAAACAGAATCAGTCCGGGAAGGAAGAAACTGGTAAAAGGTGTTCGGTTCAAGTAAGAAAGATTGATACCTAAACCGCTTCCGTCCGGATCAGTAATGAATGAATATCCTGCTGCAAGCGCGCTGACTGATAGTAGCAGGTGTAACAGGCAAAGCAAGTACAGTGGAAATGGTCTTTTCTTTTTCATTTGCCAAATGAAATATTCAAAGCAGCACGCATCTTATTAAATGAACTTACATCAAATCAATTTAGTCTCTTCCGGATCAGGCTTATTCAGACTGCAGAAATTTAATTTATTGGGCTAAAATTCTTCTGTGATAATTAATTTGTCCAAGGTGGTATCCGAGATGGATAAGTAAGTGGATCAGCATATTTTCAGTGGTCACAATCTTATTGTGCTTTTCCAGAGGGAAGTCTTTTTCCAGATCTTCCGCACTCAGCTTCTGCAAGGTTTTTAATACGATTGATTTTGTCTCGTGAACTGAACTAATCAAATCAGACTTAGGGATATTTTTCAAGGAGAATTCCTTGTCTCGTTCACGGATGTAGCCGGTATTACCAAGTGTAGCGCCAATAAAATGTTTCAGATTACCGATGAGATGTAAACAAAGATTTCCTGCAGAATTATTAATCCCGTCTTTCGTCATCCAAATAACCTGTTCGTTTTCGTAAGCATTAATTTCTTCAGATAATTTTTGGAGATCACGTTCGTAGAATTCGAGGAGGGTTTCTTTCAGCATTGCTTAAAATGTTTATTCTAAATAATTGATTCAGGTCAGAGTCTGAAATTCGCTATGCAAGATTAGAGAAAATGCCAATATCATTTTCAATATTAAATCTATTTAACAGCCAATAAGCTGTGAATCTGCTCAATTAAATTTTCAATGTGAATACAAAAAAAGGGGTAAGCTGTTGGCTACCCCTTTTTAATAAAAATTAGTTGGTTTTTATTCTACGCTGATCCGTGATTGTCTTCTCACATCACCGGTTTGAATAATCAATGTATAAACACCTCTGGAAATACCTTGGAGCGGCAAAGAAATCATGTTGTTGCCACTCACAGCGCTGAATTCATTGTTTTGCAAAATCCGGCCGGTCAGATCGATCAACTGAACAATCGCTTTTTCATTTGTCGCTGATTCAAATTGAATGTTCACGAGTTCTGTAGCAGGATTAGGGTAAACAACAAAATGATCGTCAGCAAGCGGTGTGCTTAAGCGTGCAGGTGAAGGAGGGACAGTGATTACATCCGATACAGAATATGGACCTGCAGGAACTCCGTTACAAATCGGACGCACCTGCCACTGGTATTGTGTATTCGGTGTAAGTCCTGTGAGAGTAGTGCTGGTTACTCCACCTGTGCCCAGGATCTTCTTCCAGATGTAGTTTGTAGTTCCAAAAATAGAATAACGAACAAGGAAACTATCCGCGGTAACCAATGGTGTCCAGCTGACTGTTGCACTCGTGTTGTTCAAAGGAGTATTCGACAAACCATACGGAATCGCGCATGCTACTGCTCCACTTGATGTAGTGAAGGTTGATGCCTGGCTATATCCACTGCTGGAACCTGTACAAATCGCGCTGACACGGTATTGATAAGTCGTATTCGGCAATAAATTGGAAAGAATGACTGAGTTTCCTGAAGCTCCTGGCTGATCAACGTAAAGATAGTTTGTAGTTCCGTTGACCGCATAACGAATACGGAAAGTATCAGCGGACACAAAGTTGTCCCAACTTACTAATGCAGTTGAATTGGTGATGTTGGTTGTAGACAATCCATATGGACGAATACAAGCTGCAATATTTCCAAGTGTAGTAAATGTTGAGTTGCTGCTATAGCCTGAACTTACACCATTGCAAATTGAGGCAACCTGGTAAGCATACAGAGTATTCGGATTGAGGTTAGACAGATTCGCGCTTACTGTACCGCCGCCACCATCAACATCCTTGTATTGGTACACAGCAGAAAGGAATTCGTGATAACGAATTCGGAAAGTGTCAGCGACAACATATGGCGACCAGCTCACAGTAACAGTTGTGTTCGTAGTATTGGATTGAGAAAGTCCGAATGGTTTCACGCAGTTAACCGGAGTGCTTGCTGTGGTGAATGTAGTTGCACGACTATATCCGATTCTTGTTCCTGTACAGATCGCTCCAACCTGGATGCTGTAAGTAGTTGCAGGATCCAGACCGGTTAATGTGTGAGAATTTCCAAGGCCTCCATCAACATCTACATAACGATAATTGGTGGTTCCAAATACTGCATAACGCAAACGGAAAGTATCGGCTGTTACATAAGGTGTCCAGTCGATTTGTGCTGTTGTGTTGGTAAGAACCGGAGTAGTAATTCCATAAGGTCTGATACAAGGAACAGGAGTTACATCCGTAGTGAAAATATAAGGCTGACTATAACCGCTGCTCACACCACTACAGATAGAACTTACCTGGATCTGGTATGTCATTCCGGGATTCAGGTTAGCAAGAGAAACCAAACTTCCATTTCCTCCATCTGAATCAATATAGATATAGTTGCTCGTACCGTCTTCCGCGTAACGTGTACGGAAAGTATCAGCTAAAATGAAAGGAGTCCAGCTGAAATCGGCAGTTGTATTGGTGATGTTGGTAACATCCAATTGTCCCGGAACAAGACAATTCACCGGAGTAAAATCTGTTGTGAATGTAATCGGAATTGTATAGGTGCTTGGAATACCCGAACAACGAGTAGCCATTTCAACACTGTATTCAGTTCCCGGCAATAAGCCTGTGAGAGTAGTACTTACCGGACCACCGGCACCATCTACATCTTTGTACAAATAATTTGTTGTTCCGTTGATAGCATAACGAATGCGGAATGTATCCGCGGTTTGAACATCCCATGTAATATCCGCAGAGACATTTGTAATATTGCCTGCATTCACCCCAGTAGGAACAGCACAACTTCCCGGAATTCTTACGAGGAAACCATTGGTCAGAACGTTGTCCGTTGGATAAAATATCCAGGGTTGGAAAATATCCGGAGTATAAGTGGTTACATGCACATCATACCAACCCGGTTGTGCGAGAGCAGAAATTGTAAAGTCTGTATACAGCGAATCAGTATATCCGCCGAAACCATCATCGTAGATCTGGCTTGGATCAAAATAGTCGGTGTAAATCTGAACACCATTTTGCTCCAGGAAAATATCTGTTGAGCTGTTCGGTGGAGATACAGAAAACAAAACACCATTTGCAAGTGTGATGGTGGTAGTAAGTGTTGTTCCCTGGAAAGCAAAGTCAGGGCTGATCGTTGAAACCTGTGCAGTAAGGTTCGCAGCGAGGAAATAAAAACTCATTAAGAGTAAAAGACGTCTCATGGGAATATGATTTTGGTTCTTACGAAGATATATGGAAATATCAAAGGCTTTTTTAGGGGGGAGGATTTGTTTTTAACAGGTTTTTTTTGGTTCCGGGTTCCGGGTTTCGGGTTCCGGGTTTCGGGTTTTATATTTATTCTAAAGAGATTGATATTTGTTAATTTGTCATGTATGTTTAATTCAATAAGAGGAAAAGGATGCGTTCTGCATAATCCAGAACTCGAAACTCG
>CAYMMN010000359.1:0-3762 GCA_964391495.1 uncultured Flavobacteriales bacterium
GTATTCGAGTTTGATGAGGTTGCCTATTTCTTCCGGAAGGGAATCCAGTTTGTTGTTCGCCAGATTCAATTTTTTCAATTGTGTAAGCTGTCCGATTTCCGGAGGCAAAGAATGTAACCTGTTTTTGCTCAGATCCAGTTCGCGGAGGTTTTTGAAAAGCAGAATTTCAGCAGGGAAACTATCGAGTTTTGTTTTGCTCAGGTTCAGTCGAAAAACCTGATCAGGATTTTCTTTTGCCTCTCTGATGCTACGATAAACATAGGCTGAATCTCTAAAAACCGCATGTGTCTCCTGAGCACTGGTTGAAAATACCGGTGAGAGAAGGCAAAATATGCTTAAAAGGCAGTTTTTAAGGAAATTCAATGCGATTCGTTTAGTCTTAGAAAAACGTCAGGAAAGCAATTTTGTTGCGTTCTGAAGGTCTTCCTTCATCTTTTCCTTTAATTGTTCCAGATTTTCGAAGTGCATATCACCCCGGATCCTCGTTTTTAGAAAAACAGTGATGGTTTTGCCATAAATATCTCTGTTAAAATCAAGGATATTCACCTCAGAAGTGTGTTTTTTGCCGTCAACCGTCGGGCGGGTTCCGAGATAGAGCATTCCTTTGTGAAGCTCTCCGTCCACTTCCACCATGACCGCGTATATGCCGTCCTCCGGAATCAATTTATACGATTCCCTGATTTTGATATTTGCAGTCGGAAAACCCAGACTGGTGCCGATTCTGTCACCTTTGATGACTTCTCCACGCAGGGTGAAATCATGACCCAATAATTTATTTGCAGCCTCCACATCACCTAGCAATAAGGCTTTTCGGATCTTCGTAGAACTGACAGCCACTTCATCAATTACCTGTTTTGAGATCTCTTCCAGTCTGAAACCATACATGGAAGCCATTTCCTCGAGTTCTTTGTATGATCCTTCCCGGTTCCTTCCAAAATGGTGATCATAACCGATGACCAGAGTTTTCATACCGATCTTACTCAGCAAAACATCACGTACAAATTCCGTCGCGGAGATCCGGGAAAATTCCTTGCTGAAAGGTTGCACGATCAGATGATGAATCCCGTTCTTTTCGAGGAGGAGAGTTCTTTCCTCCATCGTGGTAATGAGCTTCAAATCACTGTCATCCGGCTGGAGAACCATCCTTGGATGCGGAAAAAATGTGAGCAAAACCGTTTCGCCCTTTGTTTCCCTGGCCACATCATTCAATCTTTGAATAATCTTATTGTGACCGGCATGAACTCCGTCGAAGGTGCCAATGGTCACCACCGCATTCTCCAAACCGGGAAACTCTTCAACTGAATTGTATACTTTCAAGGGCTTAATGAATCAGGGAGCAAAAATAAGATTCCCTATGAAACTACGGGTATTTCCGGAAAGGAGGATTTGTGCTTAAAGGCGACATCAGCTCATTTTGGAAATATTGGCCTTTCTCCGATTCCTATGACTATTTCCATTTCAAGGATACTTTGAAATGATTATTTTCGCCCTCCATTTTTAATACATCAATACTATGTCAGGAAATAAAATTACCATGTCGGGCGGAAAGTTAACGGTTCCCGATCAACCTATTATTCCATTTATTGAAGGCGATGGCACCGGTCCGGATATCTGGCGCGCTTCTGTGCGTGTTCTGGATGCTGCGGTAGAAAAAGCCTATGCAGGCAAAAAGAAGATTGAATGGAAAGAAGTTCTTGCCGGTGAAAAATCGTTCAAGAAAACAGGAAACTGGTTGCCGGATGAAACGCTCGATGCATTCAAAGAATATCTAGTTGGTATTAAAGGTCCGCTGACAACTCCTGTTGGTGGTGGTATCCGTTCCCTCAACGTGGCCCTACGTCAGATTCTTGATTTGTATGTCTGTCTGCGTCCGGTGCGTTGGTTTGAAGGAGTTCCTTCTCCGGTGAAAAATCCGGGTGCTGTTGACATGGTTATTTTCCGTGAGAACACAGAAGATATCTACGCGGGAATTGAATTTGTTGCCGGTTCACCGGAAGCACAAAAGGTTCTGGATTTTATCGCGAAAGAATTTCCGAAAGATTTCAATAAGATTCGTTTTGGTACAGAAGAAAAAGGCAAAGGCTTTTTACAGGCTGCCGGTTCTTCAGATAGCACAGCGGTTGCCGTTGGTATCGGTATTAAGCCGGTTTCAAAAATAGGTTCAGAGCGTTTGATCAGCTCCGCGATCGATTACGCGATTTTGCACAAAAAGAAATCTGTGACCATCGTTCACAAAGGTAATATCATGAAATACACTGAAGGTGCATTCCGTGACTGGGGCTATGCTGTCGCTGAAAAGAAATATGGCGACAAGGTTTACACTTGGTCGACCTGGGAAAAAACGAAAAAAGAAAAAGGTGAAGCTGCAGCAAACGAAGAACAAAAGGCAGCTTTGGCAGCAGGAAGAATTCTTGTGAAAGATTCTATCGCTGACATCACCCTTCAACAGGTACTTACACGTCCGGAAGATTTTGATGTGATCGCAACACTCAATCTGAATGGAGATTACTTGAGCGATGCATTGGCTGCACAGGTTGGTGGAATCGGAATTGCTCCGGGAGCGAATATCAACTATGTGACCGGACATGCGATCTTCGAAGCTACTCACGGTACAGCACCGAAATATGCGGATCAGGACAAAGTAAATCCGGGTTCAGTAATTCTTTCCGGAGCGATGATGCTGGAACATCTCGGATGGATCGAAGCTGCTAACCTCATCTATAAGAGCATGGAAAAAAGCATCGCGAAGAAACGTGTTACTTACGATTTCGAACGCCAGATGCAGGGAGCCACACTGCTGAAATGCTCCGAATTCGGAGATGAGTTGATCAGCAATATGTAATTTATACGATCTGATATTTTTAAGAGCCTCGCGAATGCGGGGCTTTTTTTTAGAGATAAGAGGCGAGGGACGGGGGACTGGGGACGGATGATTGGGCAGGATTGAGAACATATAACAATGAAATAGCCCATTCAAAAATAATCAATACTCAAGAAGTTTTCTCTAAACATAATAACCTAATAACTCAATAACCTAATAACTCAATAACAAATCGTCCCCCGACCTTCGTCCCCCGACACTTATTCATCAACAATACTTAACTCAGAACTCAAGCCCTCAAACTATTACCATATTGACTGTTTTTCCTTATTTTGCGCTCAGCCAAAGAAATGAAATGCCGCTGATCGGAGCTCTTATTAAACAGGGATTGAAATTGGGTACTCGCGTCAAACTGCGTGATTATACTCCTATTCAACACCAGCGTAAGGAATTACGTAAACTCATGCGAAAAGCGGAGCATACCGCTTTTGGCAATCATTACGGCTTTAATAAGATGCTGGACTCACGTAATTTTGTGAGGGCATTCCAGAATGATGTTCCGGTTTTTAATTACAACTCTATTTTTCAGAACTGGTGGCATCGTTGTCTGGCCGAAGAAGAAAATGTCTGCTGGCCCGGACATGTGAATTATTTCGCCCTGAGTTCAGGCACTTCTGAATCCGCAAGCAAACACATTCCTGTCACCAACGACATGGTGAAAGCCTTGCGCAAGGCAAGTATTCGCCAGATCATCACACTCAGCAAATACGATTTACCGGCATCTTTTTTTGAAAAAGGAATTCTCTGGCTCGGAGGATCAACACAACTCAACAGACACGGAGGTTATTACGAAGGTGATGTGAGCGGAATTTCCGCCCGACGTGTTCCGATCTGGTTCCAGCAATATTACAAACCCGGAAAAAAAATTTCGAAGGAGAAAG
>CAYMMN010000360.1:0-3758 GCA_964391495.1 uncultured Flavobacteriales bacterium
TTTATTCATCATAGTCCGATGGCATTCGGAACATTGCTCGCCATCGGATGCGCTTTCAGCCTGGTGTTCCAGGCAATGATCAATATGGCTGTGGCAGTGAATTTGTTTCCTGTAACCGGTCAGCCTTTACCCCTGCTGAGTATGGGAGGTACATCCATATGGTTTACGAGTATTTCCATTGGGATTGTGCTGAGTGTTAGCCGACAGGTAGAAAAAGAGAAAAAAGAAGGAGGACAGGAGCTTGCAGCAGCCTGAGATAAGAGTTGTCATCAGCGGAGGTGGTACCGGAGGACATATTTTTCCTGCCATATCCATCGCGAATGCGTTGAAGGCGATAAATGAAAAAAATGAAATCCTGTTTGTGGGTGCAAACGGAAGGATGGAAATGGAGAAAGTGCCTGCTGCCGGTTACCGGATTGAAGGATTAAACATCAGTGGAATACAAAGGAAATTCAGTTTGTCAAATCTGAAACTTCCATTCAAAATAATTCAAAGTGTTCTCAAGGCGAGAACCATAGTGCGTTCTTTCAAACCTGATGTCGCGATTGGTGTTGGCGGTTATGCCAGTGGTCCATTGCTGTATGCGGCGGGATCGATGAATGTTCCAACATTGATTCAGGAACAAAATTCATTTGCAGGAATCACCAATAAGATTCTCTCGAAACGCGCGCAGCGAATCTGCGTGGCATATGAAGGGATGGAAAAATATTTTCCCGCAGGAAAGATTGTGCTTACCGGCAATCCTGTCCGACAGGATATACTTAATCTGGAAGGAAAAAAAGATGAAGGTCTTCGAGCATTTGGATTATCTGCCGGTAAGAAGACTGTGTTAGTGATAGGAGGAAGTCTTGGTGCCAGAACGATTAATGAATGCCTGTTAGAAGGTTGGGAAAAAATTGCTGATGAAAATATTCAGATGATCTGGCAAACAGGAAAGTTTTTCTTTCCGAAAGTTTCCGGACTGAAGTCTGAAGCAATAAAGAAAGGGATTTGCATAACAGAATTTATTCAACGAATGGATCTGGCGTATGCGGCAGCGGATGTGGTGATTTCACGGGCAGGAGCAAGTTCGGTTTCCGAGCTGACACTCACCGGTAAGCCTTCCATACTGGTGCCTTCTCCCAATGTAGCGGAGGATCATCAGACCAAGAATGCGATGGCTTTGGTCAATAGAAATGCAGCGGTTCTGGTGAAAGATGGAAATGCAAAGTCGGAGATGATAAGAGCAGTAATGGATTTGATTCGTGATGAAAAAAAGCAAATTCAATTGTCTGCAGAGATAAAGAAAATGGCCTTACCCGATTCAGCCAAAAGAATCGCGGAGATTGTATATGAATTAGCAGCGAATAAAAGTAAAAGATAAATTTTGTGGATTTCAATAAGCTAAATAACGTCTATTTTATCGGCATCGGAGGCATTGGTATGTCTGCGCTGGCACGTTATTTCAAAGCCATTGGAAAACAAGTAGCAGGGTATGATAAAACACCGACTCCTTTAACAGATGAATTGATTCGTGAAGGTATAGAGGTGCATTTTAAGGATGAAGTTTCTCTGCTTCCTTCTGCAATTGTTAATAATAAAGAAGCGCAACAGACAACACTGGTAGTATATACACCAGCAGTACCAAAGGATCACCAGGAATTAAATTATCTGAAAGCGAATGGTTATGTAGTCCTGAAACGGTCTGAAGTTCTGGGCTTGATTACAAAAAACAGTTTCACCATCGCTGTTGCGGGAACTCACGGGAAGACCACTACATCTTCTATGATTGCACATCTGCTTCGTTATGCAGGTATAGATTGTTCCGCGTTCCTCGGAGGGATTACAAAAAATTACAATACTAACCTCTTAATAGGCTCCGGTGCTGCGAAAAGCACTGTGGTTGTTGAAGCGGATGAATACGATCGTTCTTTTCTCACTTTGTTTCCGGATATATCCGTAATCACATCCATGGATGCTGATCATCTGGATATTTATGGTGATAAAACGTATATGGAAGAATCCTATCGTTTGTTTGCCCGTCAACTTAAACCAGGAGGAAAGCTGATCTATAAGAAAGATTTGCCAATAGGACCGGTTGAAGGAGATCACACTTATTTCAATTATTCCATAGATAAAAGCAGCGATTATTCTGCTACTGAAATCCGGATCGAGAATCACCGTTATCATTTTAACTGGAATGATAAAAATGGGACGATCAGAGACCTGACTTCAGAAATGCCAGGGCTCCATAATGTTGAAAATGCTGTCGCGGCGGTTGCAGTGGCAAGACAACTTGGAATCACTGACGATAAAATCCGACAAGGACTGGCTGCATATACGGGAGTCAAAAGACGTTTTGATTACCAGGTAAAGAATGGAAAGGTGATTTATATTGATGATTATGCGCATCACCCTGAAGAGTTAAGAGCCTGTATTGCTTCAGCAAAGGAACTCTATCCCGGAAAGAAAATTCTGGGCGTCTTTCAACCTCATCTATTCACACGAACCCGGGATTTCGCGGATGGTTTTGCAAATTCACTATCGATGCTGGATGATTTGGTCTTGCTGGACATATATCCTGCACGGGAGAAACCCATACCCGGAGTTGATTCGAAGCTGATTCTGGATAAAGTCACACTTCAAAAAAAGTCATTGGCGCATTTGTCTGACTTCCCCGGTATTCTTAACAAACATGAGTTTGACGTTTTACTAACCCTCGGAGCAGGTGACATAGATCAGTTGGTTAGTCCGATCAGGGAATATCTTTTGGTTCATAATTGATTCGTTATCATGATGAAAATGAATATAAACTGGAAAAAAGCAGGAAAAGTGAGCACCTGGGTGCTTGTCTTGATTGCTTTTGCCGTGACCGTTGGGTTTACGGAAAGCAAGCAGGCGAACCTTTTGTGTTCGGATGTCCGCATAGTGGTGGAGGATTCGACCGGATTCGCATTTGTTGAAACATCAGATATTCAAAATATCCTTCATGATAAGTTTGGAGAATTGAAAGGTCAACCGGTCAGTTCTATCAACATTGCTTTGTTGGAAAAAATCATTAACAACAACCCATTCATTTCGAGAGCCGAAGTATTTTCAACCGTTGATGGAAAGCTGAATATTGAAGTAAAACAACGTCTTCCTGTAGTCAGAATTATGAACTTTAATAATGAAAGCTTTTACATTGACGACAAAGGAGTTTTTATGCCCAGGTCGGAGAAATATACAGCACGTGTACCTGTTGCAAATGGATATATTTTCGATAAAGAAGTTGAAAAAAGCGTTAGGGTGATTGATGAAGATCCTGTTGATACGAGTATCCACCTTTCGCGAATTGAAAAAGTATACAGAGTAGCAGATTATATCCATCACCACGATTTCTGGAATGCACAGATCGAACAGATCTATGTCAATGCCAACGGGGATCTGGAATTGATACCGCGTGTGGGAGATCATTCCATTGTATTAGGAGATGATCAGCACATTGAAGAGAAGTTTGAGAAATTGTTTTTGTTCTATACTGAAGGATTAAACAAAACAGGATGGAACAAATACAAAGTCATTAATTTAAAATACAAAGACCAGGTGGTCTGCACGAAAAAATAAGATGGAAACGAACGATATCATTGTAGGTCTCGACATCGGCACAACAAAAATTTGCCCGATTGTCGGCAAAAAGAATGAGTTTGGGCAAATTGATATTCTCGGCTATGGGAAGTGCGAATCACTGGGTATTATCCGTGGTGTAGTCACGCACATATTGACTCCACTTGAGTCCA
>CAYMMN010000361.1:0-3754 GCA_964391495.1 uncultured Flavobacteriales bacterium
AAGATGTTGTATTGATTGTGGTGCATTGTGATTTATGGGGGTATGGCAATAACAGAATAGTTCCAATAAGGAGAAGTAGAAAGTTCTTCATGTTTAGCAGGAAATATTAGATTAGTACTAAACTATAAAATATCAGTGAATCCTGCAAGGGGGGCGGATTCCTGAAGGAATATTAAAAAAGGGTGTAGAAGAAGGAACCTAATTGAAAAGCTTTGCAAACCTGAAATTTACCGCGTCAAATAAACCAAGGTCGCTCATTTTAAACTCCGGAATTACCAATAAGGCCATAAACGAGAGTGTCATATAAGGTGCTCGCAGGGACGAACCTAATGATTTCACTTTTTTATCCAATCGGCTATATTGTTTGGATACACTGATTCCATCTTCCGGTGAGATCAGGCCGGCAATCGGTAGTGGGAGAACCAATTCTTCAGCATCATCCACAACGCACAAGCCTCCGCTGTGACGAATCAATAAATTTACTGCCCTGCACAAATCTTCATCACTTACACCCACAGCAATGATATTGTGCGAATCGTGTGCAACTGAAGAAGCCATTGCTCCTTTTTTCAGACCAAAGTTTTTAATCATTCCGATAGCCGGTGGTTTGTCGGAATAACGATTAATCACAGCAATCTTTAAAATATCAAGTTCCGGGTCAGAGATCAGAAAACCATCATTGGACAGAAAGGCAGACTGAATATGCAAAGTGATCAGTTGTCCGTCGAGCGCTTCGATAACATTCACACTTTTTCCTTCGGCTTTTATTTTAAAATCTGAAACACTTTTTTCGGAGCAAGAAAAGTGATTGATGACAGAGTGTTGATCTTTTTCCAAAACACATTTTCCTTTTTCGGAGACAAGTTTACCGTTGATGACTGTTTGAAGTACATTGAAGTCTTTCAAATTGTTTACAACAATAAAGTCCGCCGGATCACCGGCCTGCAGTAAGCCCACTTCAAGACCATAGTGTTTTACCGGGTTGAGTGTCGCTGAGCGGAGGACTGACATGGTATCATAGCCCGCCTGAACAGCTCTGCTTACAAGCAGATTGATATGACCAAGCTCCAGATCATCTGGGTGTTTATCGTCGCTGCAGAACATGAGTTCATCCGGGTATTCATCCATGAGCGGGATCAGGGCATTGAAATTTTTAGCTGCAGATCCTTCACGAATCAGAATTTTCATTCCGTGTTGGAGCTTGTCCATTGCTTCCGGTAAGGTGAAACATTCATGATCTGTTGAAATGCCGGCAGCGATATAGCGTGCAGCATCATCACTGCGCAATCCGGGAGCATGTCCGTCGACTTTTCGATTGTATTTCTGCGCTACTGCGATTTTGTCCATGACTAAGGGATCGCGATGCAATACACCAGGGTAATTCATCATTTCCGCCAGGTATTTCAAACCATGATCACGAAACAGAACTTCAATATTTTCGGCAGTGATAGTTGCTCCGGCAGTTTCAAAAGTTGTGGCAGGAACACAGGAAGGAGCTCCGAAATAAAATTTCAGTGGAGACTTTTTTGCATTGTCCAGCATGTAAAGGATCCCTTCCATTCCCAACACATTCGCAATTTCATGCGGATCACTTACGGTCGCGATGGTTCCGTGAGGCAGTGCCATTCTTGAAAATTCATAAGGAGTAAGCATTGAGCTTTCGATATGAATGTGTGAATCGACAAACCCCGGTAAAATGAATATTGATTCATTATTACTTTCTTCCGTGATCTTTTCGATTTTTCCTTCACGCAAATGAACTGTTCCCGGGAAAATACGTTTGCCGACAACGTCTACAATCTGGCCGCTGATCTTTTGGATGGGTTGGGTGGTCATGGTATGCTGCAAGATAAGCATACTCGTTCACTTTGAAAAACAAAAGAGGATTGCCAAGAATGCACGAATTCATGAATCATATTCGTGCATTCTTGGCAATAAATATTACACTGAAATAAGTCTAATACACGATTCTTTTATAGTTCAGCTTCAGCTCTCCAAAATTTACAACAAGGGCTAATTTTTTTTGTGAGACTTTGAGGTAATTGATCGCCTGAGCGATAAATTCATCGGCAATACCGGAAACACCTTTTACTTCCAGGATAATATTATCATAGACGATGAAATCTGCAAAAAATTTGTGCGGAAGAATAAAGCCTTTGTAATTGACTTCAAACATTTTTTCACGTCTGAAAGGAATTCCGGCCATCCGGAACTCCAGTTCCAGAGCGTCTTTGTACACGATCTCCAGAAATCCGGAACCGAGATTGTTGTGTACTTCCATGCATTTTCCGATGATGGCGTAAGACTCTTCTTTGTAAAGTATTTTTTCCATGTTTTTTGTTGCCACGAATGCACGAATGTCGAATAAATTAATTCGTGCATTCGTGGCAATTTTACATTCACTAAAATAATCACCTGATTAAAATAGAAAAAAAACAAATGTTGGTTCGATTCTCAAAAATTCTATGGTTGAGAAACTGAGATGTGGGATTTTAAGAGGAGATTTTTAGTGATACGAATGCACGAATTTCTTGAAAATTTAATTCGTGCATTCGTGGCAACTCTACAATCACTCAAAAAAGTGCCGGATAGAATAAATTGAAGACCTGTTCGTTTTTAGTAGATAAACTTGTTACGGGCCTTGTCGGCCGGTGATAATCGTTCGGTAATTTTGTCTTTATGATAAAAAAAGCATTTTGTATGTTTTTACTTCTTCTGATTTCCGGAGCAAGCAATGCCCAGGAAATGTGGGGGATCAGCAATAGCAATTACAGCGGGAACATGGGGATTTTTCTGAATCCTGCCACCATAGTTGGCGCTCCGTACAAGTATGAATTCAACATCATCGCCGGAGATTTTTTTGCCGAAAATACATACATCTATTTCCCGCCCTCCAGTAAAATCATTACACGGTCCATCCTGGGTACCGTTCCAGCAGGAAAAAATTATTTTGATGATTATACGGGCAATCCCGTGAGTGGCTTTGCGCACGCCCTCATCATCGGACCATCCTACATCAAAAATAATGGTTCGGATGCCTGGGGAATTCATACGGCATTGAGAAATGAATTGAGTGTACTGAAAGCTCCGGCCGGACTGAGTAAATTCGTTTACGAGAAATACAAATATCCTGCTGGCTTTGGGCAACGTATTAACAGTACTCCATTTTCATTTGCATGGATGAACTGGGCGGAGGCCGGATTTACCTATGGAAAAGTCTATATGGAAACTACAAAAGATTACCTGAAGTGGGCCATCACCGGCAATATACTCGTGGGCTTTGACGGACTTTATCTGGATGCAAGAAATCTTGATTACACTTTTTATGATTCCACTCATGCGGTCGTTCACAGCATGGACGCAACACTTGGTCATGCGGTGAATGCAGACGGGAATTCAAGTTTGTTCGCGCTTC
Organism: uncultured Flavobacteriales bacterium; assembly: GCA_964391495.1. Classification (GTDB taxonomy): domain Bacteria; phylum Bacteroidota; class Bacteroidia; order AKYH767-A; family 2013-40CM-41-45; genus JADKJP01. The sequence continues at coordinate 3,416 of CAYMMN010000361.1, forward strand.
GGGGACTGGGACTGAGTACAACAATGGGCGCAGTGTATATGCACAAAAGAAATCCCGGTGCTTTTGATTGCAACAAAACATCTGATCAGTTTAAAAAATATGATTACCGGATCGGACTGTCGTTTCTGGATATTGGAATGATAGATTATTTCCGACAGGCACAAACTCTGACTGTGCAGACAAGCAACAACAGAACCTGGAATGGGATAGATTCGATCTCCTTTTCAACTATGGCGGGATTTGATTCTTTGATTAGCAATAAGGTCAACGGAACAGCAAATTCAAGTGTTTCGGAATCATTTGGAATGTGGCTCCCCTCCGCCGTTAGTTTGCAATTTG
>CAYMMN010000362.1:0-3740 GCA_964391495.1 uncultured Flavobacteriales bacterium
TGATAGAACCCAAGGACTGGATGCCTGAACGTTACCGCAAACAACTGATCCGCATGATGAGTCAGCATGCCCACTCAGAAGTAGTTGGTATGCTTCCCGAAGGCAACTGGATCACCAGGGCTCCAAGCCTCCGCCGCAAAGCTGTATTACTGGCAAAAGTTCAGGATGAAGGTGGTCATGGACTTTATATCTATTGTGGAGCTGAAACGCTGAACGTTTCACGCGAAGAAATGATCGACGAATTGCTGAGCGGTAAAGCAAAGTATTCCAGCATCTTCAATTATCCGACATTGACCTGGGCGGATATCGGTGCTATTGGCTGGCTTGTTGATGGTGCCGCGATTGTCAATCAAACCGCTTTGGCAAAATGTTCTTATGGTCCGTACTCAAGGGCAATGGTAAGAATTTGCAAAGAGGAGAATTTTCATCACAAACAAGGTTATGAAATTCTTGCAACGTTGATGAAAGGAACAGCTGAGCAAAAGGCGATGGCACAAGACGCGATGAATCGCTGGTGGTGGCCTTCTCTGATGATGTTTGGCCCTTCTGATTCGGATTCTCCAAACAGCGGCGAACTCATGCGCTGGAAAGTAAAACGTTTTTCTAACGACGAACTGCGTCAGCGTTTTATTGATCGTACCGTTCCTCAGGCTGAAAATATCGGATTGGTAATTCCGGATAAGGATTTAAAATTTAATCCTTCGACTAAACATTACGATCACGGCCCTATCAATTGGGACGAATTTTATAATGTCATCAAGGGTAATGGAATCTGCAACAAGGAGCGTATGAAAGCACGCCGCAAAGCACATGCTGACGGTGCCTGGGTGAGGGAAGCAGCGGAATCCTATGCCCAGAAACAAAAAGAAAAAATGGTAGCTGCCTGAATCGCGGAACCATGAAATAATATTCACTCAAAGCACAAATAAAATGAGCAATACGCAATGGCCCCTTTGGGAGGTGTTTACACAAAAGAAATCCGGATTACCATTTGAACATGCCGGAAGTATCCATGCTCCCGACAAAGAACTTGCTTTGCAAAATGCCAGAGATGTTTATTCCCGGCGAAATGAAGCAACCTGTATCTGGGTAGTTCCATCTGAATTTATTATCTCCAGTACTCCAGAAGACATGGGTTCATTTTTTGAGCCTTCCAACGATAAAATTTACCGTCACCCAAATTTTTACAAAACACCGGGTGCCAGTTTTGATTAAGCAATAATCAAATTAAATTACTCTCACTGCCTATTCACTATCCATAAGAATTAAATCATGAATGCCAATCATAAAAATCCATTACTGACCTATTGTCTGCGCCTGGGTGATACCAGCCTTGTTCTTGGACAAAGACTTGGAGAATGGTGTGGTCACGGTCCGATCATTGAAGAGGACATCGCGCTCACGAATATTTCACTTGATCTAATCGGACAGGCTCGTGCTTTTTATACCTATGCGGGAAAAATCGAAGGTGTGGGAAAATCAGAAGATGATTACGCTTTCCTTCGTGATGAACGAGAGTATTATAATTTATTGCTTGCCGAGCAACCAAATGGAGATTTTGGACAAACAATCCTTCGTCAGTTTTTGCTGAGTTCATTTTACTATTTCTACTATTCTGAATTAAAGAAAAGTAATGACTCAACGCTCTCTTCGCTTGCCGACAAATCCCTGAAAGAAGTTACTTATCATCTACGTCACAGTACGGAATGGATGGTTCGCCTTGGTGACGGTACAAAAGAAAGTCATCAGAGAATGGAACAAGCCATTGAAGCTTTGTGGAATTTCACAGGAGACATGTTTGATATGGATGATGTTGACACAACTCTGATCAAACAAGGAATTGCAGTCAATACTGATTCGATTCGTAAACCCTGGGAAACAAAAGTCAGGGAAGTTTTTCAATCAGCTACACTACGGGTTCCTGAAAATGTATTTATGATCCGGGGTAGTCGTGATGGAAGACACACCGAACATCTTGGTCATCTGCTGAGTGAAATGCAGGCCTTACCAAGAGCTTTTCCGGGTGCGGAATGGTAAAGAGTCATTGAAGCGTGCATTGCATTATTTGCAAGGCCAAAATCAAGGATGTCAAAAATTATCACCAAAGAAATTATTGAGAAGATCCTGGAACAGATTCCGGATCCTGAGATTCCTGTGATCAGTATTGTGGATCTGGGAATTGTCAGAGATATTATCCTTCACGATCATAAGGTAATTGTCAATATTACCCCAACCTATTCAGGATGCCCGGCTATGATGGCAATACAAAATGACATTGTTTCCAAACTGAAGGAAGAAGGTATAGAGGAAGTAGAAGTACGGCTTGTTTTTGATGAAGTGTGGACTACTGACTGGATCAATGAGGCAGCCAAAGAAAGATTACGAGTGTATGGAATAGCTCCTCCTGAAAAAAGCAGTCCTGACAAGAGTCTCATCACCGGCAGACCAAGAGTAGTAAACTGTCCGCGATGCGGATCTTCAAATACATCAGTCGTCAGCCAGTTTGGTTCAACAGCCTGCAAAGCCTTGTATCGATGTGAAGATTGCCGTGAACCTTTTGATTATTTCAAATGTCATTGAACGAATAAGGAAATTTCCATTTCGGTTCCTTTTCCTTTCATTTCAAAAAAAAATAAAATCTCCATGAATAGTTCCTTCATTCTGTACGAAGCCGGGAATGGCATTGCAAGCATAACGCTAAACCGTCCTGACAAATTCAATAGTTTCAATAGAGAAATGGCCTTAGCTATGCAAGCAGCGCTAGATCGGGCTGCAGCAGATAAAACAGTCAGAGCTCTATTCCTCACCGGTTCAGGCAAAGCGTTTTGCGCAGGCCAGGATTTGGCGGAAGCGATTGATCCTAACGGTCCGGGTATACGCAGAATAGTCGCAGAACATTACAATCCAATCATCCTGAAGATCCGGTATATGGAAAAGCCGGTGGTGTGTGCCGTCAATGGTGTGGCAGCAGGTGCCGGCGCGAATCTGGCTTTTGCATGTGACATTGTCATGGCAACTGCGAGCGCATCATTTATTCAGGCTTTCAGTAAAATCGGATTGGTACCGGATAGTGGTGGGACTTTTATTCTTCCGCGTTTGATCGGATTCCAGAAAGCTTCTGCATTGATGATGCTGGGCGATAAAATTTCCGCCCCGGAAGCTTTGCAAATGGGAATGCTGTACAAAGTATGTGAGGACGGCAAACTGAATGAGGAAGCAATGAAAGTCGCGGAAACACTCGCGCAAATGCCTACGCGTGGAATCTGGCTGACAAAAAAATTGCTGAACGAATCGATGACCAATACTCTGGAAAAACAATTAGAGAGAGAAGAAATGCTCCAGGAAGAAGCCGGAAAAACGGTTGACTACAAAGAAGGTGTTCAGGCATTTCTCGAAAAAAGGAAACCGGAATTTAAAGGGGAATAATATTTATTTTGAATGCATAAAAAAACCCGCTCGAAGCGGGTTTTTTTATGCATTGTTAAGCGGAATTACTTGATACGGGAAGAAAGCTCCGCACCGGCTTTGAACTTAGCTACTTTCTTAGCAGCAATCTTAATCGGCTTACCGGTTTGTGGATTGCGTCCGTTACGAGCAGCACGTTTAGCAACAGAGAAGGTACCGAAACCTACCAGCGCTACGCGCTCACCTTTTTTCAAGGTCTTGGAAGTAACAGTCATAAATGCTTGCAGCGCACGACCAGCGTCAGCTTTGGTGATCTTGGCTTCTGATGCCATAGC
>CAYMMN010000363.1:0-3729 GCA_964391495.1 uncultured Flavobacteriales bacterium
TTTGCATTTTGAACTCTGGTTCAATGGAACTTCTCTGGATCCAAAAAAATATATCGCATTCTGAACCGAAGATTGTTTCTCCCTGAATCAGAAACGCACCTCCTTCTTTTGAAACATCAATGTCACCTTTGTTTTTGAAATCATTCAAAATACTTTTATAAATTTCATCTCAAATCCCTACCTTTCCCTTCTATTTGTGTTATGGGATTTCTTTCTGTATTAAGCCGCCCGCTTGCCGCATGGACTGCCCGTGAAACGCGCTACTGGAGCCGAAACGCGGTGCTTTTCCAGCAACGGATTTTTCAGCAGCTGCTCTTTAGCGGAAAAGAAACACTATTCGGAAAAGATCACTGGTTAACCTCTGTCAAAACTTATGTTCAGTTCCGCGAACAGGTTCCGGTCCGCGACTACGAAGGGTTAAAAAACTATTTTGAAAAGATAAAAGCAGGCGAAGAAAATGTGATGTGGCCGGGAAAGCCACTTTATCTTTCCAAAACTTCCGGAACGACTTCCGGTGTCAAATACATCCCAATTACACGAGCTTCCATTCCGAATCATATCAATTCTACCAGGAACGCATTATTGAGTTATATCCACGAAACGGGAAATTCAAAATTTCTCGACGGTAAACTCATTTTTATTTCAGGGTCCCCGGCACTTGAAACGATGAATGGAATTCCGGTCGGTCGTCTTTCAGGCATTGTCAACCACCATGTTCCCGCTTATCTCCGGAGAAACCAGATGCCTACTTATGCTACCAATTGTATTGATGATTGGGAAACAAAAGTGGAAACAATTGCGAATGAAACACTGCATGAAAACATGTCCTTTATTTCCGGGATTCCTCCATGGGTACAGATGTATTTTGATAAGCTCCATGAAAAAACAGGAAAACGTATTAAGGATATCTTTCCAAATTTCAACCTCTTTGTTTATGGTGGTGTGAATTTCGAACCTTACCGGAACAAACTCGAGCAAAGCATCGGAAAAAAGGTCGATTCAATTGAACTCTATCCGGCGAGTGAGGGATTCATTGCTTATCAGGATTCACAAAAAGACAACTCTCTTTTACTGATGGTTAATTCCGGTATTTACTACGAGTTTATTCCTGTGAGTGAATATTTCCACAACAACCCGACACGTATCTCTTTAAAAGACATTGAACTGGGAGTTAATTACGCGATTATCCTGAATACAAATGCCGGATTGTGGGGATATAGCCTCGGGGATACAGTAAAATTTGTATCTAAAGACCCATATAAGATTGTTGTCACCGGCAGGGTAAAACACTATATCTCGGCTTTTGGAGAGCATGTGATCGCGGAGGAGGTAGAGAAGGCACTGAAACAGGCAGCTGAACAACAACATGCGGAAATTGTTGAATTCACGGTAGCTCCGATGGTTACTCCTTCCGATGGATTACCCTACCACGAATGGTTCATCGAATTTCACAGAATGCCCGACGATCTCGAAAGATTCCGGCTTGCCATCGATGAAAGTTTACAGAAACAGAACATCTATTATCGCGATTTGATCGAGGGGCATATTCTTCAATCCCTGAAATTGCGTTTACTGAAGAAAGATTCATTTATCAATTACATGCGTGCACAAGGAAAACTTGGCGGACAAAACAAGGTGCCTCGATTGGCCAATGACCGGAAAATAGCCGATGAATTGCTGGTATATTCTTCCCAGTAAGGATCCTTTTTTTATCCCGGACGTCCGGTTGTCATTTTTTTGCACTCTACTTTGTACCAGAAGATATTTCACAAAACTTTTTAGCGGATATAATCTTCAGGCGTTTTCATGAGATTCCCTCTAAAACAACAGCTATTCACTCTTCACCCTTCACTCTTTACTCTTAAATCCCTCCGCCCTCAAAATAGATTTCATACATTTGCTTTCCATGCAGGAGAAGAAACACATTGCCATACTAGGTTCCACCGGATCAATTGGTACTCAGGCCCTGGATGTTATTCGTCAACAAGCCGATCACTTTGTTGTTGAAGTGCTCACGTCGAATAACAATGCGGAGCTGTTGATCAAACAGGCTATCCAGTATTTACCCAACGCGGTTGTGATTGGCGATGTGAACAAACTGGAAATGGTCCGACAGGCTTTATCATCTGTTCCTGTAAAGGTTTTCGCCGGCGAACAGGCGCTTGCGGAAATTGTGATGATGGATGATATTGACATCGTGCTCACCGCACTGGTCGGGTACGCCGGACTGAAGCCTACGTTAAACGCGATTCGCTCCGGAAAACACATTGCTCTTGCAAACAAAGAAACACTGGTTGTAGCAGGAGAATTGGTGACTGCATTGGCAAAAGAAAAAGCCGTAAATATTTATCCTGTAGACTCTGAGCATTCAGCAATTTTTCAATGTCTCGCAGGCGAATGGCACAATCCGATTGAAAAAATTTATCTGACTGCTTCCGGTGGACCTTTCCGAGGAAAAGACCGGGCATTTTTAGCATCGGTAAAAAAAGAGCAGGCTCTGAAACATCCCAACTGGGAAATGGGCGCGAAGATTACGATTGACAGCGCTTCTTTAATGAACAAAGGACTTGAAATAATCGAAGCGCGTTGGTTGTTTAATTTGCGTCCGGGTCAGATTGATGTAATTGTTCATCCACAAAGCATCGTACATAGCATTGTTCAGTTTCAGGATGGCTCGATGAAAGCACAAATGGGCTTGCCGGATATGAAATTGCCAATTCAATATGCACTTGCATACCCTCAGCGACTGAAAGCTGATTTCCCCAGATTCGATTTTCTGAATTATCCTTCTCTTTCGTTTGAAAAACCGGATGTGGAAACGTTTCGCAATCTCGGCCTTGCGATTGACTCAATGAAACGTGGAGGTAATATGCCTTGCATTGTGAACGCGGCAAATGAAATTGCCGTTGCCGCTTTTCTAAAAGACCAGATCGGCTTCCTGGAAATGAGTGACATGATTGAAGGCTGCATGAATAAAGTTCCTTTCCTGTCGCACCCAACCTATGAAGATTATGTGAAAACGGATTTTGAAACACGTCGACTTGCAACGGAATTGCTGCCGGCATCATCTATTTAATCCCTTTTTTCTGTTTTATTTGAGAATTCAATTGAAAAGCCCTGTCGGTCAACATCTACACACACCAAACCGAATCCCGAGAGCCTATTTTTAGTATATTTGCATTCCATTCCGGAACAAATTTTCAATTCTTCCGTTATCCCATTTCCTGAATGAAGAATAATCTTAATACCCCAGGAACCGCTTGATGATTAATCATCGTTCTACAAATCTTCTACTGAAACAAACATGGCTGGATTAATAATGGCTGCCCAACTTATTCTGGGCCTTGCAATACTGGTTACACTTCATGAACTCGGGCACTTTCTTGCGGCCCGCGCATTTGGTATCCGCGTTGAGAAATTTTATTTGTTTTTTGACGCCTGGGGATTCAAATTCTTTTCCTTCCGTCGGGGTGAAACAGAATACGGAATTGGGTGGCTGCCACTTGGCGGTTATGTGAAAATTTCAGGAATGATCGACGAAAGCATGGACAAGGAAGCCATGAAAGCTCCGGCGCAACCCTGGGAATTTCGTTCCAAACCGGCATGGCAGAGATTGATTGTGATGATCGCAGGAGTAACCATGAATGTAATTCTTGGCATCGCGATTTATACAATGGTGTTGATGAAATATGACAAACAGTATCTCAGCAACAGCAATGTAAATGATGG
>CAYMMN010000364.1:0-3728 GCA_964391495.1 uncultured Flavobacteriales bacterium
GGTTCCGGAATTTTTTTTGCCACCCGCTTGTGAAACAGTTGCCGGTTCAGTTAAGTCACTTTGGATTGTCGGAAAAAATATTTTTAGAAATCCAAAATAGCCCAAAACCAGGCACGTTATTCTGCGAATTTCTTGTTTACATTTTCTATTCTATCCTTACATTTAATCCCACATCCTCATTTCTTCAAACCTATGAAACGCACACGTTTCCTGCTCAGCCTGATCGGCCTGTTTTTGTTTTCTTGTTTTTCACGGAATGAAATCCGTATTGAGAATCGCAACTTTGGCGATGAAATTGAACAACAGCAAAACCTGATTTTTACTTTTGATAAAGATCTCGTTCCTGATTCATTGCTCAACAACTGGGATACGATTCCCTATGTAAACTTTTCACCGGCAGTGAAAGGGAAATTCAAATGGAACACGGTACGTGAACTGGTATTTTCTCCTGCTGTAGGATTTCGTCCGTCGACAGATTATTCCGCGGAATTGTCGGATCACCTCTTGCGTTACACACGCATGAAATACCGCCTGGAAAACAGTAAGCCTCTTTCTTTTCATACACCTTACCTGAAATTGCAGGAAGTGAAAGGATATTGGGCGCTCTCTGAAAAGATTCCCGGTCAGGCAGCTTTGAAGCTTACGCTTGACTTCAATTATCCTGTGGACCCGGCCAGTACAGCAAAACTCATGAGCTTACTCGTCGACAATAAACCTGTTGCCTATGAAATCACAACCACTGCCGTCTCATCTACTTTAACAGCCAGAGTGGACGGCTTCAACCGTGATTCACTGGGTGTAGTTCAACTCCGTGTTGACATTGAAAAAGGACTAAAATGTGTTGAAAGCGAATTTCTCACAAAGGAAAAAACAGAAATGGCGACACTCATTCCTTCACCGGAGAAACTGGAAATCACCCAGGCTTTGGGTGAGTACGAAGGATCACAGGGAATGATCCATGTGTATACCACACAATCTGTTGATCCGGAAAAAATTGAGCAATTCATAAAACTGAACCCGAAAGTTCCATTTGTTGTTGAAGTTTCAGAGAATGGTTTTTACCTGAAAGGAGTTTTTACCGGAGGAACCTCCTATCAACTCGATATTTCTAATCAATTAAAAGGCGCTCTTGGTGGAACCATGGAAAAAAATTATTCAATCCAGGTTCCTTTTGGGGAAATGGAGCCGACAATCGCATTTGTAAATACCAAGGGGATTTATCTTTCAACGAAAAGTTCCAGGAATGTCGCTTTGCAGATTTCCAGTATTCCGAAAGTGGAGGTGAAGGTTTGGAAGGTTTATGAAAACAACATCCTGCACTATTTGCGTCAGGGCCGGTATACGGATTACTGGTATGATGATGAGGGAGATTACAATTCAAACGGTGACTACAACTACAACACCTATGATCTTGACTATTTCGGAAATGAAATCTTCCAGCGTACTTATGAATCGAAAGATCTTGCCAGACAAAATGGTGTACAGTTGCTCAATTTGAATTTTGACAACCTGGGAGCATTCAAAGGAATTTATCTTGTTCGTGTCGCCTCCTCTGAAAAGCAATGGCAAAACGCGACGAAGCTTGTGTCCATTTCTGATATTGGAATGATCGTGAAGCAAAGCGACGATGACATTCTGGTTTTTGCCAATTCCATCAAGACTACCGAACCCTTGTCAGGGGCGACAGTTGCGCTGATCAGTTCCAACAACCAGACCCTGATGACAGCCACGACCAATTCGGACGGCGTCGCCACCTTCAGTAAAATTAAATCCAAAGGCGCTGATTTCAGAGTCAGTATGGTGACCGCCAAATTTGATAATGATTTCAATTATATCACCTTTTCAGATTCGCGTGTAAACAACTCGCGCTATGATGTTGGTGGCCGTCGTGCTGACGAAACAGGTATGATGGCTTTCCTGTATGGTGACCGTGATATTTATCGTCCGGGTGAAACAATGCACCTGAATACAATTGTACGTACAGAGCAATGGGAAAATGTGAGCAAAGTTCCTGTGCGCGTTACGGTTCTCATGCCCAACGGAAGGGAGCTCAAAAGTATCCGTGGAACATTGAACCAGCAGGGAGCCCTGGAATCATCTTTTGAATTACCCGCAGCAGCGATTACCGGTAATTATGTCGCGGAAGTCTTCACTTCCAACGATGTATTGCTGACTTCTGAATATATCAGCGTAGAAGAATTTCTGCCCGACAGGATTGATGTGAAGGTGAACATGAGTAAAGAGGATTTGAAACCCGGCGATAGCCTGAAAGTGAATCTCGCCGCAGTAAATCTTTTTGGGCCACCCGCTGCCGGAAGAAAATACGAAATGCAATTCACAGTACAGCGAAAACAATTTGTAGCGAAAGATTTTCCGGGCTACGCATTCGATATTCATACTGAAAATAAAGTCCCGCTGTCCAGCAATGATGTCCGTGAAGGAAAAACCGATGAAAAAGGACTGGCTTCAGAGTATTTTAAAGCCAATGAAGAATGGACTGATGAAGGCTTATTGAATACAAAAGTTTTCACCACCGTTTTTGATGAAACCGGTAGACCAGTCAACCGTGTTAAGAATTTCAACATCTACACGCAGGATGTTTTTTATGGAATGAAACTCAGTGATTATTATACAACACGTGGAGAATCCATGCGTGTACCGATGATTGCCACAGATAAAACCGGAAAAGGAATAGCCTCACCGGTGGAAATCCAGGTGGTGAAATACGACTGGTACAGCGTAATTGAAAAAGATGAATATGGCGGTCGCTATCGGTACATTTCAAAAAAGCGTGAAATACTCCAGACCCAACGTACCGTTAATTTCGCGGCAAGTGGTTATGATTTTGTTTACACACCAAATGAATCCGGCGAATATGAAATACGTCTTTCCCGTCCGGGATCAGAGCGTTATGTCGCAGTGAATTTCTATTCTTTTGGTTGGGGATACACAACCAATACTTCCTTCCAGGTGAATACGGAAGGTCAGGTTGATATCCAGGCGGATAAAAGTAAATACACCATTGGCGACAAAGCGCATATTCTTTTCAAAGCACCTTTCAATGGAAAATTGCTGGTCACCATTGAATGTGATAAAGTGATAGAATACCGATACCTGACGACCGATAAGAAAGCAGCTGTTCTTGACATTCCGGTGAAGGAGAGTTATATGCCAAACGTTTATATCACCGCTACCTTGTTCCGGAGTCTGGACGATGGATCCATTCCATTAACAGTTGGTCATGGATTTTTACCGCTACTCGTTGAAAAAGCAGGAAGCAAACTACCCGTGACTATCGTTGCGGAGGAGAAATCAAGAAGTAAAACAAAGCAGACCATCAAGGTTAAAACGATTCCGAAACAGGATGTCGAAGTGACACTGGCAGTGGTGGATGAAGGAATTCTTGCACTGAAAAATTATAAAACGCCTGATCCGCACGGATTCTTTTATCAGAAAAAAGCTTTGCTTGTCAATGCTTATGATGTTTATCCCAACCTTTTACCGGATTTGAAATTGAACCGGTCAAGTAGTGGGGGTGACGGCTCCGGAGATTTTGACATGTCGAAGCGCGTTAATCCGTTAAACAACAAACGGGTGAAACTTGTGGCTTTGTGGAGCGGAATCTTGCATACAAATGCTGCCGGTGAAGCTCAGTATACCATTGATATTCCTCAGTTCAGCGGGGATCTCCGAATAATGGCCTGTGTTTACAAAGACAAATCATTCGG
>CAYMMN010000365.1:0-3695 GCA_964391495.1 uncultured Flavobacteriales bacterium
ACACTGGATATTATTCTCTGGCAGATTATTACCCGCGCTTTCACATCACCGCGATAACCCATCGCAAAAATGCAGTTTACCCTGCAACAATAGTTGGCATTCCTCCTCAGGAAGATGCATGGATAGGAAAAGCCACCGAACGAATTTTTCTGGTACCGATCAAAATGACCATGGTTCCTGAAATCACCGACATGGTTATGCCTGTAGAAGGGGTGTTTCACAACCTTGTAATCGTTAAGATCAACAAGGAATTCCCGGGACAGGCATCAAAAGTGATGCATAGTCTCTGGGGAGCCGGACAAATGATGTTCACAAAAATGATGGTTGTTGTAGATGGCGATGTAAACATTCATGACTCAGCCGCCGTTGCCAAATATGTGAGTGATAATTTTGACCCGCAATACGATACTTACTTTACCCAGGGCCCGGTTGATGTATTGGACCACAGCTGCAGTGTGATGGCATTCGGTGGAAAAATTGGATTGGATGCGACCAAAAAAACTACGGAAGAAATGTCCGGAAGACAATCCGTAATGCAAATCCAGGGTTCGTTGAAGTCACAGTCCATCAATCTTGAAAAGCTGAAGTTACAGTTCCCCGAAATTGTAGACATCAATGACCGGCTCCTGAACATGGGAGTTTCCCTTGTGTTTATTTCAATTGAAAAAAACAGAAAAAATCAAATCAAAGAACTCAGCAAGAGTGTATTTCAATTGCCGGAGTTCAGCAATATAAAAGTTGTAATATTTCTCGAACACACCATTGATATTCGTGATGTCGCGGATAGTGTATGGCGCTTCGCGAATAATGTTGATCCAAAAAGGGATTCCTTTGTTATAGCATCGGATTCAGAATCACACCCCTCTCATGTTGCATTCGACGGGACGAGAAAAACAAAAGAACACGATGGTTTTCAGCGAGACTGGCCCAACATCCTCGCATCTGATGAGCAAACGATCAAACGTGTCGATGAAGTCTGGAGTAAGCTGGGTCTGGGTAAGTTCATCTCCTCCCCTTCATTAAAATACAGAACTCAGCTATACAAAGGTGGCGCAGTTGCGGAAGACTAAAGAAAAGCTGCACTTATTCAAGATAGGGATCGTCACCCGTGTCAATTGAAATACAGAAATCATCCACAAAGAAACTCTGCTGATCTTTGTTCCAGATGTACATTTTTATTTCATCATCCGCCTGAAGATCATCGGGGAGTAATCGGGAAAAAGTAACCTTATTCCAACTACCGGATTCCAATTCAAATTCACCGATACCGGAAGTAAAATAAGAAAGATTCTCTTTGTTTCTGTTTACTTCCATTACCATCAGTGCGGAAAGTGGTCCTCCCTGACTTAATAATCTGAAAGAACAATTCATCCATCGGTAGCCAGTACCGGGAAGATCCCTTCCGTACTTCTGGTATGTAAGTGCATACGGAGCAGAAGAATCTATGATCGCAGATTTTTTTCCGCTGTATTTATAAGTCTCTGTCAATTTCAGATCAGATCCAACACAAGCCACTGAATCAAAATCACAGCAGGTTTGAAATATTGTTGAAGTTTCTCCGGAACTATTTTTTCTACTGTACAAATAAGTACCGGAATTAAAATAGATATTCTTCTCAACCAGGTACGGGTATTTATCCTGAATCAATTTATTTACTTCAAAAATATTTTCGCAATTACTCCATGTAAACGCAAAATAGTCCGTTTGTAAAGTATCCAGAATATTTGCCAGGCTTGAAAATCTTTTGCCGGAATTAACCTTGTCGGCGACCAGCCAGGGATCAAAATTCAATTGCCGGAAATAATAACGAAGGTAATCTGTGTTGATGGCATTCACCACACATGGAACCTGATCTTTTCCATATTTACTAATCCACCTTTGAAGATCCTGAGCCGGTTCACGGAAGAGACCATATGTTGGACGTGTAAATAATTTTGCCTCAACAATTGTACTCCAGCACGTGCCGAATAGCATCAGTAATATGAAGGCTGAACGGAGTTTTTGGATGACAATCTTCTGGATCACATTAGCAATCAGGAAGAGTAAGAATGGGAGAACAAAAAACAAGGTAGAATATTGCAAAACCGGCCCCCGTAATACAGAATAACCATAGGCGATTAAAAAAGAAAATAATACCCATGCTAAGGATATCGAGTGAAATTTTCTCCACAGCTTTGATTTCAACAGGAAAAATAAGCCGGGTATTACAAGGATCGCCACGATAAAATTAAGTAGTGCTGATTTATTCAAAAGCTGATGAACAAAATCAAGCAAGAATGATTTTTCCGGTGGAGCCAACCAACCTCCAATATCACCTGTTTTCATTTGCTCCAAAAATATTTGCCATTCCGGAGTAAATAATGCAAGCACAATCATACCGGAAATGAGGTAAGGTAATCGATTATTTTTGCTGATGAAAAACAATCCTGTCAGTCCAAGCCCGGCAACAAATACAAATGAAAAATAATGAATGTGTGTACAAACAGACATCAGTACAACTAACCAGACCCATTGACTTCTCCGGATTTCTTTGTTCTTGTATGTAGAATCAGGAAAAACAATATTCGTCCATACCAAAGTTGTGAGCAGTGAGAAAAACAAACCGGGACTGTACAACCTTGCATACATTGAATACAGGATGCAGAATTTTGTTCCCGCAAATATTGCAGCAGCCAATAAACCGGTGAAGGTCGAAAACCACTTTTTACCAAGAATATAAATCAACCATACAGATCCTACTCCAGTAATGATAAATGGAAGACGAAATAAAAATGCAGATTCCCCAAATATTTTCAGCCAGTAATAAATAAAAATCTCCACCCCTGCAGGATGGTAATCAATATAAACACCATTTACAATGAGGTCATGGAATGAATTTGCTTTTGCTCTGGTTAATGCACTCAATTCATCATTGGACAAAGACAATTCATGTCCGGCGTATAAACGAATTATCGCGGCAAAAATCAGGATACAAGCGATGAGGAGATTTTCATCCTTTCGAAAAAAATTGTCAGTCCACTTTCCCGGCATTGTGTAAATCAGCTCAATTACTTTTAGCACTCATTCCATCTGCTACAATCCTCTGACGGATGGCTTCATAAAGCATTATACCACAAGCCACAGACACATTCAATGAAGAAATTGTTCCGATCATGGGAATTCGCAGCAACTTGTCACAAATGCGAATGAGCTCCGGCGAAACTCCATCTTCTTCCGAACCCATGACTACGGCAAGCGGGCCATTGAGATCATTCTGAAAATGGTATTCTTTTCCTTTCTCTGTCGCTGCGACCACCTGCACTCCGCTTTGCTGTAAATACGTCACTGTATTTTTCAGATTGCTTTCCCGGCAAACAGGAATCCTGTTCAGAGCACCGGCTGAGGTTCTGATCGCATCTGAAGTTACCTGCGCCGCACCTCTGGAAGGTATAACAATGGCGTGCACTCCCGCGCATTCAGCTGTTCGTGCAATCGCTCCAAAGTTACGTACATCCGTGATCCTGTCCAGCACGAGCAGAAACGGTGTTTCACCCTTTTCAAAGATAGAAGGCAACAATTGTCCAAGTGTGTGATAAGAGATCGCGGAAATGCAACAAACCACATACTGATGATTCTTCCGTGTGAAGCGGTTGAGTTTATCTTCCGGCAATTCTGTCCCGGGACTATTTTCTTCACGGAGCAGATTTTTTACCTAC
>CAYMMN010000366.1:0-3695 GCA_964391495.1 uncultured Flavobacteriales bacterium
TGATTTCCAGGTACTCAAAAAGATACCTCCGGTCTTGTTCATTTAAATAATTTTCTATTTTTGTTGCGTATCCATTAAACAAATAAGCTAATTATTTTATGTCAGAGCACAACAGCCAACGTGAAGAAGTATTTTCTAAATCGGTCAGAGCAGGAAAGCGTACGTATTTCTTCGACGTTAAAAGTACAAAGGCCAATGACTTTTACCTGACCATTACAGAAAGCAAGAAGCGCATCGGAGATGATGGCAATCCATTTTTTGAAAAGCACAAAATTTTCCTGTACAGGGAAGACTTTCAAAAATTTGTTGATGGTTTGAATGAGGCGATTGCGCATGTTGGAACATTGAAAGTGGATGCGCCAGATCATTCTTCCGGTAGCAGCCACGGACAAGGAGATTCAGCCACTCCATTCAGTGATGTGAATTTTGACGATCTTGGAAAATAAAAATTAAAAATATGTTTAGAAGCCCTCTTTGAAAAAAGGGGGCTTTTGTTTTTTCATTCAAGAATAATAAATCGAATAGCATTTCCTCATCATTCAAGTCAAATGAATTCATCTCTTCTTACGGCACTCTATTTCGAAAGTGACCATACTTCCGGAGAAGAAGTTCAAATCTCATTCGATGATGTGGCGAATGATCTGATTATTCACCGCCGCAGTGATGAGCGTTTGCACTGGCATTTAAAGAAGCTGAACATTGTAGTATCGGGACAGCTTGCAACGCTAAGCAGATCTGATATGTCATCAGGCTATGTTCAATTTCCACAATTGGAATTTGCCAGGTTTTTAAATAAGAAAAAAGCACAGAAAGGTTATTCCGGTCTGATGAACAGGATCAATAATGCCGGTATTTATTTTTACCTGCTCATGCTTTCTGTTTTCTTTGGTTTGATATTGGTCGCTTATTTTTTTGTTCTTCCTTGGGTAGCGGAACGTACAGTAGACCTGTTGCCAACTTCCTTCGATAGTCGAATAGGTGAATCGCTTTATGAAGGTATTACCGCAAAAGAGAGTATTGATTCAGTTCAGACGCAACGACTACGAGAGTTCGCATCCGGAATTCAATTTGATACAAGCAGAACTCTTCGATTTTCAGTCATTCAATCAAAAGAAGCAAATGCATTTGCATTGCCTGATGGAAATATTATCGTGTATTCAGGAATCCTTCCTCTATTGAAATCGGAGAATGCCCTCGCTGCATTGCTGAGTCATGAAGCGGCACATGTAACGCAAAGACATTCCATGAAATTACTTGCAAAAAATCTGGCTGCCTATCTTTTGGTTTCTACCCTTTCAAGTGATGTGGAGGGATTGATGGGTACCATGGCAAAAAATGCAAACGTTTTGGGGACACTTTCCTTTTCCAGAGAATATGAAGAAGCTGCAGATCTGGAAGGTCTGGCCATCCTTAAACGGAATTCCATTGATCCGGGAGGAATGAAGGAATTGCTTGAATCCCTCAGCAAGGAAGACTCTGACCAAATTTCAGGCTTTTTTAGCACTCACCCGGTCACAGAAAAGAGGATTCAGTATGTAGAAGAATACCTTAGGAATGATGGTTCCACAGCGATTTCGGATACTTTGCGCCAAAGAATTTTTTTTGAAATAAAAGCCGGTTCCAGGAAATGAAGCGTAAGCGAAATCTACTTCTTTAGATATAAATACTTGATATACAACTTATTAAAGACTTACAAATGGCATTCCGAATAACAACTTTGATTCTTAAAATTCAATGATTTTTGAATCATTCCTTCCGGCTACTTCTTACTTTTTGGAATACTAATGAACAATTTTTTGTTACAACTTTTCCCTGCTTCCCTCTCTGTATTCGATTCATGTTGGTAACTTTAGAAAGTTAATCCTCCCTAAAACCTTATTTTTGCAGTTCTTATAATTCTATGCAAGTAACTTATTTTGGTCATTCCTGCTTTCTGGTTGAACTAAATGGCAAAAAACTGCTTTTTGACCCATTTATTAAACACAACCCTCTGGCAAAGCACATTGACACAACGAAAATAGAAGCTGATTATATCCTTGTTTCGCATGGACATGAAGACCATACAGCGGACCTGGTTGAATTGGCAAAACAAACGAATGCAAAAGTAATCTCAGCCTGGGAAATTCACAGCTGGCTCCAAAAGAAAGGGATTACCAATACTCATCCGATGAATATCGGAGGGCATTGGATTTTTGAATTCGGTAAAGTGAAATCTGTACGAGCAGAACATTCCAGCAGCTTTCCGGATGGAACTTATGCAGGAAATCCTATGGGATTTCTGATTGAATCACCGGAAGGAAATTTCTATTATGCCGGAGATACTGCATTGCATTTCGACATGAAACTCATCGGCGATTTCAAACGGATGAATTTTGCCTTTCTTCCGATTGGAAATAATTTCACGATGGGGATTGACAATGCGGTCATTGCTTCTGATTTTATCAAATGCGATACCATTATTGGCATGCACTACGATACATTCGACATGATCAAAATTGACCAGCAGGAATCGAAACGAAAATTCGATCTGGCCGGGAAACAGTTATTGCTAATGAAAATCGGTGAAGCCATTGAAATATAATTAAGGGTACAGCGTTCAATGACCTGAATAAATCCTCTGGTCAGGATGTAAGAACAATACAAAATAACACGATTGACGATATGGGAAAAATAATAGCCATTGCAAACCAAAAAGGCGGTGTAGGAAAAACAACGACAGCAATGAACCTTGCTGCCAGCCTGGCTGTACTCGAATATAAAACTTTGTTGATCGACAGCGATCCACAGGCTAACGCCACTTCCGGTGTCGGCTACGATCCGCGTACAATCAAAATGAGCATCTATGAATGCATCATTAACGAAGCGGATCCGAAGGACATCATCATGAAAACAGAAACACCTAATTTGTTTCTGCTTCCCTCCCACATCGATCTTGTTGGAGCGGAAATCGAGATGATCAATCTTCCGAACAGAGAACGTAAAATGAAAGATGTACTTGACAAATTATCCGGTCAGTATGATTTCATCATCATTGATTGTTCACCTTCACTTGGACTGGTGACCATCAATGCGCTCACCGCAGCGAATTCAGTGATCATTCCGGTTCAGTGTGAATACTTCGCTTTGGAAGGCCTGGGAAAATTATTGAACACAATTAAAATCGTTCAAAGCCGACTTAATCCTGAATTGGAAATCGAAGGTATTTTGTTGACCATGTACGATAGCCGTTTGCGCCTTTCGAACCAGGTGGTTGAAGAAGTAAAAACACATTTTCAGCAGATGGTTTTTGACACCATCATTCAGCGCAATACAAAACTGGGTGAAGCTCCGAGTTTCGGACAAACCATTATTATGCATGACGCGAGCAGTAAAGGTTCCATCAATTACCTGAACCTTGCCAGGGAAATTCTTCAGAAGAATAACCTCACCAAAATAAAAGAAGCAGACAAGAAAATTCCGGTAACAGATGAGCACTAAGAAAAGCGCGCTGGGCAAAGGCCTCAGTGCATTGTTGGAGAATGCCGACACCGATGTAACAAGTAAAACAGGTGTCACCGGCTCAACCGGAGTTGTAGGTTCCGTAGCACAGATTCAGCTTGATCAGATTGAAGCCAATCCTTTTCAACCACGTGTTGATTTTGACAAGGAAATGCTTCAGGAACTGGCTGATTCTATTAAGGAACAGGGCATCATTC
>CAYMMN010000367.1:0-3684 GCA_964391495.1 uncultured Flavobacteriales bacterium
GTTTTGATTTCAGTTCAAAAAATAATTCGCAACAGATCCTTATCCCTTACATCACTGCCGGAGTAGAATATGTTTTTTTTCATGCCAAAGCGGACCTCAAAGACGCGAACGGCACCACTTATAATTACTGGAAAGACGGATCCATCCGCGATGTTGCGGAAGACGATACGGCAGCATACAGAGCAGTTAAAATTCACAGAGATTATACTTACGAAACTGATTTGCGTGACGCGAACATTGATGGTTTCGGAAAATACAGACAGGGTTCATGGGCATTTCCGGTTGGTGCTGGTGCAAGATTCAGAATTTCCGGAAGATGTTCCATGCATTTCAGTTCCGTTCTTCACCTGATCAATTCTGATCTCGTTGAAGGTATCACATCCGAGAGTGTTGAAAGCCGCCAGGGCAATGCAAAAAACGACAAGGTTGTATACACTTCTGTTTCTTTCAGATATGACTTGTCGGCTCCAAGAGACGTACCGAAGAAAAACAAAACCAAAATCCGTAAGGAAGACGTTGAACATGTTGACTTCAACGCGCTGGCAAAAGAAGATGCTGACCTTGATGGAATTCCCGATGTTCAGGATGATTCTTCAGCTACACCTCAGAACAACAAAGTAAAAATGAACGGTAAGCCCCTGGATGTCGATGATGACGGAATTCCTGATTACCGTGACAAAGAGTTGAATTCACCGAAAGATGCCGTGGTGAATACGGATGGAGTGACTATTACGGAAGAAATGATTGAGAAAAAGTTCCGTGAAGATTCACTCGCGGCCCTTCCCGCTTTGATTGAATACATTCAAAGTTACGATCGTCTCACTCAGCGTAATCCGAATATTGAAAAAAGAGACGCGGTAAAACCAAATGGTATGCCTGCGGATATCACAATTATTCCTTCGCTTTACCGCAGACTTGACAAAGATCTCAACGGTATCATTTCACCGAAAGAAATTTCCTTTGCTATCGATGATTACATGGCAGGAAAGTCGGCATATTCAGTACAGGAGTTTTATAATTTGATTGATTTCTTCTTTACGCAGCGATAAGGGTTTCGGGTCTCGGGTTCCGAGTTCCGGGTTCGAGGTTAGAAGTTCAATGTTTCAGGTTTCAGGTTTCAGGTTTGAGGTTTGAGGTGGGTGGATTGATTTTTTGACTTTTGACTTTTGATTTTTAACTTAAAATTTGACTTCAAGCCTCAATCAGATGGTTTATTTTGATTTTTCTGCTTCGAATTATGAGTAAATTCCGGAGTCATTTGGCCATTTTTTGAGGGCTTTTTTTTATTGAATTTGTAAGTTATTGGGTGATTTTGGGTCAACTACTTTTCATCTTTTAAGTATCAGACAATACTATAAAAGGGGGAAATCCCGTTTGAATCAAATTTTTTAATTCGAAATTATGTCGGAACAACTTTTACAGATTCTCGTGGTGGAAGACGATGAATTGGACAGGATGATCATGAAGCGTGCTTTGAACGGATCAGGAATGAAACATGAACTTCATTTTGCAGAAGATCATGAAAGTGGAAAAGCCGCTGCTGAAGGGAAAGAATACGACTGCATTTTCCTGGACTACAATCTTCCCGGAGGAACGGGTCTTGAGTTGCTGAAAGAAATCAGAGCAGCAAAAAACACCTCGCCGATCATTCTTGTTACCAGTCAGGGTGATGAAAAGATCGCAGTAGAAGCCATGAAAAATGGCGCGAACGATTATATCCCGAAAAGTCTTTTGTCGGCTGACGGTATCGCTCAAACTGTGCGATTTATGGTGACCCTGAAATCGCAGGAGAAACAAAGGTTGTTACTTGAACAACAGTTGAAAGAAACCGAGAGACGTTTGAAAACTGTTGTGGCAAACTCTCCGATCATCCTTTTTGCACTGGATGAACAGGCACAATTTACATTGTTTGAAGGAAAAGGTCTTGAATCGATGGGAATTCAAAAGGAAGAATTTATTGGACAATCTATACAGTCTATTCAGCGTATTCCTATACACGAAGAAAATTACAACAAAGCTATGAATGGAGAAGAAACAACTTCTGTGATGGAAGTATCTTCCCGTTTTTTTGAAATATTTTATACACCGATTCAATCCGAGGATCACGCGATTGTTGGAGTTATTGGTGTTGTTTCCGATATCACAGGACACAAACGTGCGGAAGAGGAATTAAAAACTGCCATGACATTGGCGGAAGAAACAGCCCGTCTCAAAGAACAATTCCTTGCAAACATGAGCCATGAGATCCGGACTCCGATGAATGGAATTATTGGGCTTACTAGAATTTTATTGAATACCGGTTTGAATGAAGAGCAATTGAAATTCCTTCAGTCTATTAAAGTGTGTTCCGATAACCTCCTGGTGATCATCAATGATATCCTTGACTTGTCAAAGATTGAAGCCGGGAAAATGAGTTTTGAAAGTGTTCCTTTCCGGGTCAGAGATCTGGCAAGACACACTCTTGAATTGTTCCAGTCAAAAGCGGATGAACATTCAATTCAACTGGTTTCAGAAATAGATAGTGAAATTCCTGAAGCGATATGCGGTGACCCTACCCGACTCAGTCAGATTCTGAACAATCTGATGAGTAATGCCATCAAATTCACCAATGATGGTGAGGTTAGTCTGATCATACGATTGAGAAGCAAAAGGGATGAACAGGTTACGATAGATTTTGAAATAAAAGACAGCGGAATTGGCATTCCTGAAGGAAGTCTCAACAGTATTTTCGAGAGCTTCACTCAGGCAAGCACGGATACAACCCGAAAGTTTGGAGGAACCGGATTGGGACTCACGATTGTAAAACGACTGATCGAATTGCAGGGAGGAAATATCGGAGTCCGGAGCAAGGTTGGTGTCGGAACGACATTCTTCTTTCATCTCAGTTTTGCCGTGGCAAAAGAAGAACAGTTGAATGTAAAAGTCTCGGAAGTAAAAGACAATATCTCCACTTCACATTTGAGGATCCTCGTTGCTGAGGACAATCCCATCAATCAGCTTATTGTGAAAAAACTTTTTGCCGATTGGCAAACACCTATTGAGTTTGCTGATAACGGTAAAATTGCAATAGAAAAGTTAATCAATTCAAGTTTTGATCTTGTATTGATGGATATTCAGATGCCTGAAATGGATGGATATACGGCGGTAAATATCATTCGAAATGAATTGCCGGATCATCTGAAAAGGATACCGATCATGGCCATGACCGCTCATGCGACTCAAAATGAGCGAGAAAAGTGTTTGCTCTCCGGAATGGATGAATATATCAGCAAGCCATTTGAACCTTCGGAGTTAAAAAAGAAGATCATAGAGCTAACCAAACTCAATAATCCTTCGTTGAACAATGCTCAGTTGGATTCAAATGAGTCCAAAACTGAATCCTTAATGAAAGCAAAACAGGAACCTTCCGTATCTTCCAATCAGGAAGACCACCGTAATTCCCTGCAGACTCCCAACCTGGTAATTGAGAATCCATCCAGGCGCAAGGAACCTGTAATTCCGGAGCAGCAGATCAATCTCACCTATCTCAAACAAATCGCGGAAGGAAACGATTCGTTCATCATTGAAATGATTGAAATGTTCCTGAATAAGACTCCGCAGGCGTTGGAAACACTGGATGCATCTTTCAGAAACAAAAACTGGGAGGAGTTAAAACAGATTGCTCACCGGATCAAGCCATCATTT
>CAYMMN010000368.1:0-3665 GCA_964391495.1 uncultured Flavobacteriales bacterium
CCAATAAGCGAGCTGGAACAATTTGTTGTGTACGTTGAGTCCAACCGGATTGAAATAAATCTGAACACCACGCAGCGTATCCTGTTTTTTTACATTGAACTGATAAGCGAGTTTGAGATCGGTATTACCGGAAAGTCCGTAACCGATTTCAGCGCTGCCATCATCGTAAGCATAGTAATTGTAAAACTTTTGCTTTAAATAGCTGGTATCGTTGTGCGCATTGGTAATGCCACCGGTTTGTGTAAAGTAAACTTTCATCGTGAAATCCGTGCTGTCCTGAGGTACAATCGGGAAAGCAAAACTATTCAATGGTACAGCGAATGGAATATAACTGTTGGATGAAGGAGAAGAAATGGATCCGCTGTTGTTGGTGAAAATTTGTAGGCCTCCATTATTGAACACGGACACAGATGGAATAAAAGATGTTTGTCCGTAGTTGAGATCATGAATCGTATCGAGGATGTCGGTTACCATCGCGTTGAGTGGTGTCGACAAGGATTTGTAATGCGTATACGGCATCGCGGAAAATTCCGAAAGCAGGGAAACATGTGGCGTAACCAGTGCATTGTCACGAATAGAATCATTCGCCACCGTTTGCTTGGCAAGAATTACATAGTCGAGATTCCAGTGATCTCTGTTTCCATTCACTGTCGCGATATTGTAAAAGCGAAACTGAAATCCTTTGTAATGATATGCTGTATCGTTGATATGAATGTTGGCGCGTTGAAATGCTGTATCGCTTTGTCCGGCAACAGACCAGACATTGACCCAATCATTGTTTCTCTTTCTAAATTGTACGACCAGAGAATCATCCGTTTCAGGAATGTCGCCCAAACCTTGTGGCTGGTAAAAGAAGCTCAACCAAACTGTTCCTGTATCCGGACCAAGATTTCCGAGGTCAATAGGTCGGGAGGTCAGGCGATCAGCAATCGCTTCGGAGCCACTCAGACTATCGTGTGGTCTTCCCAGAGCATCCAGTCCATCAAGAGTAGCTACACCAATTGTTGGTGGATTGACAGCGAATGAAGTATTGATGAATGCGTCCTGATCTAACCAAAGACTATCAAAAGGATAAATTCCTTGTCTGGAAAAATCATCGACGAAAGGAAGTAGTAATGTATCATCAATGGCCGACATGCGGTTGATGGATTCGCTGTGCTGCAGTCGGTATGCGTTGATTGCCGGGTTGGAGCCCAATGGAACAAATACTTCCTGAGCAAAGCAGGAGAATGGAAAGAGCAATACAAGGCAGAAACGCGAAAGGGAAAATTTCAGGTATTTTGGAATCGGCATAGGATCGAATTAGGTTCCTGTTTCAGGCAGGAAAACTGGTCACGAAAATACGAATAAAGAATGGGTTTAGGAATCCTTAAAATTGACCTGAAAGGGGCTTTTACCTGATAAAAATGTCCACCGCTTCGCCCTGGTTGATCATTGAATTTTCGGATGCTTCTGGAATTTGTTTGTAAACCTTTGCTGTAGTGGAATCCTTCACTCCCGGATCCACGTGAACTGTTCCGATAGTAAGCGATGAACCTTTGAGTACAAACAAGGCCTCACCACGTGTAAGTCCGTTCAGATCCGGCACAGGAACTTCGGTATTTCCCATTCCGTCGCCAAGCACCAGGTCGATTACTGAGCCTTTGAATATTTCCTTTCCGGGATGAATGGAAGATCCTTTATAGATTTGATCAAGCACTGCATTTCGTGCCAGATCCGGTTTGTAAATCAATTGTCCTACTTTCAATCCAAACGATTCAAGAATGGCTTCGGCCTGACGGTAGGATACATCGATCAGGTTGGGCATTTTTACTTTTGGAGGCTGAGAAGAATTTACAGTGAGATAGATCGTCCGGTCTTCTTTTACTTTTGACTCGGGAGCAGGATCCTGTTCGAGTATTGTACCCGGTGTTTTTCCAACTTCAAAAAGAGAATCCACAACTTTAAAGCGAAGGTGTTTGTCGGCTAGAAAACTTTCCAGTTTTCCCATTTTCAAACCACGCAAATCAGGAACTGTAATACTTTCACCATGATGTGTGAAATTTCCGAGCCAGAAATAGAGTCCCAGGAACAAAATTCCCATCACCGAAAAAGCCGCGATGAGATTGACGAAGAACGTTCTACTACGGAGAAATTTAAAGAGATTGGAAAGCATATTTATATGATCAGGCGATACGGACGGGGAGATTTTTCTTTTTCAATCCATATTCCAGGATACCATCAATGAATTCATAAGGTTTATAACCGGCAATCGCGCTTTGGTGGAAGATACAGGTCGCAGGAGTCATTCCGGGAAGTGAATTTACTTCAATGAAAATCACTTCCACTTTTCCATCGGCAAATATACGTACAAAGGCATCGATGCGGGCATAGCCTTCGATGTTCAGAATTTCTGCGGCACGCTTCAGTTCATCACAAACAATGGCGGAAATGCGTGCACGTTCTTTCGGATCTTTTGCATAGCGTGCAGGAGTGATGTTCTGACCTTCACCGGCAAGAAATTTTTCTTCCAACGAGAGTACATCGCCTTCTGACAATGCTTCCGATGCTTCGAAGACTTCGTACACTCGTTCACCGGAATTGGTGAGGTGAGTGAGCATACCACCGGTGATTTCGAGGAAATGTACAGCGTCTTTTCGCTCGATCAGTTCTTCGATGAGGAACTGTTGTTTTCTCGGAAATTCTTCTTTCATTTTCAAAGCAAGTACTTTCGCGTCAGCTGCAATCAGTTCTTCCTGCTGACGGAAGATGAGATCTGAAAAGGCGAGAAGTTCTTCTTCGTTCCGGATTTTTTTCACCGCGCTGCTGCAGCCGTCATCCACGGGTTTTGCGATGAATGGGAAACTGAAGCGTTCGAGGATATTTTTTACAAATGCTTTTTTATCGAGATTCCAGTCGCCAATATTCACCAATGCATGTTTCGCAATGGAGAATCCATGTTTGTGAAGGATTTCGTTTGTCTCGTATTTATTGATGGTGACTCTGGAAGAATTCACACCTGAGCCATTGTAAGGAAGTCCGACTGATTCCAGGTGACGTTGTACTTCTCCGTCTTCTCCCGGTCTTCCATGCAGCGCGATAAAAACAACATCACACAAGCCGGACAATTCGGAATAGCTGATCCTTCTGGGCTGAAGAACATTGTCATCATCCGTGTATTTGATGGTAATCGGTTCGCATACATCCATGATTTCGCGAATCACTTCATGCACATTGAAGTGCATAATCTTTTCGCGGATATCATCGGCATTGTCTTTCAACATCAGGTTCACAGGAATCTGAAACAACTGGTGATCTTCGCTGTTGCCGGTAAGGAACACCGGAATCGCTTCGTATTTTTCGGAAGAAGATAATTTCTCGTAAATATTTCTTCCGCTTTCAACAGAAATGTGTCGTTCCGATGAGAAGCCACCCATGATGACTGCAGCGCGGACTTTATTTTTTCCCGCGGATTTTAGACTATGGATGTCCTGATCCAGACGATCAAGAGCAGCAGGTAAGGAATGAATGTTTTTCATATCCTTTTGTCGTTCCCAGAGAGAAGTACGCAGGATATAAGTAAGAAATTGTGAAGGATTAAGTCCGATTTCCGCGGACTGATAGAAAAAGAAAGAATTTCATCAGAAAATTTTTTAGATGAATCTTTTATTACAGATTTATATAAA
>CAYMMN010000369.1:0-3659 GCA_964391495.1 uncultured Flavobacteriales bacterium
GATGACTTTTAAAAACATCATCACATTATTTGGAGTTTTTCTTCTGGTATTCGGTTTTCGAGTAAGGGCGGATATTTCCATTGACTCATCCGCTGTTGCAAAACATGAATTCAGTAAGAGCCAGTGGGAAAAGATGACAAAGAATATTGATTATTCCAGCGATACCGCGCCGAACCTTGCCAGGAAGCGGAATTTTAATTTCAGTATGAATCAGGATGTTGTCAAAACCATTTTGTTCATCGGAGTCGGAGCGTTGCTCCTTTTTTTTCTGTACAAGATTATACAGGGAAACTATTTCGCTCGCAATAAAAAAATCAGCGCATCCACAAGTTTTATTCATTTTCAGGACCCTGACAATATTCAGGAAATGGATCTGGAAAAAATGTATTCTCGTGCTCTGGAGGAAAAGGACTATCGGGAAGCTATTCGTATTAAATATCTGATGGCTATCCGGGAATTGTCAAAACATAAAATCATTCAATGGAAAAAAGAAAAAACCAATCATGATTACTTGTCCGAGACGTTCACTACAGGGATCTATTTTCCATTTGCTGACCTCACCCTCATCTTTGAACGATTCTGGTATGGAGAAGCGGAAATAAATGAAAACAAATTCATTCATACAGTCCCTGCTTTTGACGCATTTCTTTCAACTATTCCATCCGCACTCAACACAGTAGATAATAAAATTACAAATCCTTCCAATCCCGCATCCGGAAATGACTAAAACAAGAAAGTGGATTCTTGGTTTAGCCGGAGTCGTACTTCTGGCGGGAATCGCCTATTTATTCAGGAGCAATACAAAAAGGTACAACTGGTACGAAAGTTATCAATTGGAGAGCAAGGAACCATACGGCGCTTATGTCATCGGAGAATTACTGAAGTCCTATTTCCCGGGTAAAACATTCACTGTTTCAAAAAAACCACTGAAAGATATTCTTTCCAAACGAAAATCCGGTGAATACGCGAATTACATTTTCATTGGTGCTCAATTTCCATCCGACACCACTCTTACCAATACGGTGCTTGATTTCGTGAATGAAGGAAATACCGCTTTCATTGCTGCCGGATCCTGTCCGACAGAAATTCTGGAACAAATTTTCCCCGACACTTGTGCTGAGGAATACCTGTATTACGCCCAGGCCCAAGACACCTTCGTGAATGTGAGATTGTATTCCGAAAGCTTTCAAAGCGGGAAAACAACCCGGCTGAATTATGTGTATCGCAACATCCCATATTCTTATGCATGGTCCTACATCGATAGCACCTTTTTTTGTCAGGAAAACCCTGAGCAGGATATATTGGGATCCATGAACAATGGTCAGTTCAATTATCTGCATGCACGTTATGGCAATGGAGACATTTACCTTTACACCACTCCACTTGCATTCTCCAATTACCAATTGAAAAATTCACCTAATCTGGAATACGCATCACAGGTCTTCTCCTACCTGAAACCGGGAGATATCATTTGGGATGAGTACAACCAACAGGAAAGCAATCTTAATTTCAATTCAGATTTACGACTTAGCCAGAGTCCTTTGGGTTACATTTTATCACAGGATAGTTTGCGTTGGGCATGGTATCTTACGCTTGCATTTACAATCTTGTACATGTTGTTTTTTGGGAAACGCAGACAAAGAATTATTCCACTCGAGGAACTTAACAAAAACACTTCCCTGGAATACGTGCGCACAGTAGGTCAGTTGTATTACCAGGAAAAGAATCACCGTGTTATCTGTGTTCACAAGATGAAATTGTTCCAGGCGTTTATTCGCAACAAATATTTCATCAACACTTATGATGTGGACGATCAGGTGATTGAAAGAATTTCACAGAAATCACATGTAAGTACGGAAGAAATTCGAAATATATTTTCTCAGTACAACTGGATAGACAAAAACCTTGAGATAAATGATGATACTTTGATCAGTTTTCATCAGAAGATAGAACATTTTTATAAAACGTGTAAATAAGATGGAAGAAAACACCTCACAACCTGAATTTTCAGCACAGCCTGCCGTTTCGCCTTTGCAACTGGCAGCTTTACAGCTAAAATCAGAAATCCAAAAGGTAATCATTGGACAAAATGAAACCATTGACCTGATGCTCGCAGGAATTCTGAGTGGAGGCCATGTGCTGCTGGAAGGAGTGCCCGGAATCGCGAAGACGCTCATGGCGAAACTACTCGCGAAAACATTGGATGTTGGTTTCTCCCGTATTCAGTTCACTCCGGACATGATGCCTACTGATGTTATCGGAACTTCCGTATTCAATCTTAAAACTTCAGAATTTGTTTTTAACAGAGGTCCGGTGTTTTCGAATATTGTCTTGATTGATGAAATAAATCGGTCCCCTGCAAAAACACAGGCAGCATTGTTTGAAGTCATGGAAGAACGTCAAATCACTGTTGATGGAGTTACGCATCCTTTAGGCTTTCCGTTTTTTGTTATCGCCACTCAAAACCCGATAGAACAGGAAGGAACCTATAAATTACCGGAAGCGCAGCTCGATCGTTTTATTTTCCGGATCAAACTCAACTACCCTGCACTCGAGGAAGAAAAACAAATTCTGCGCAGGTTCAGTGAAGATTTTTCCATGACTGCCATACAGCAGGTGAAACCTGTATTGTCCACGAAAGAATTGTCAGGACTCCGAACAATTATTGAAAAAATACACATCAAGGCGGAACTGATTGATTATATCGCGCAGATTGTTCACACCACCCGTAACAACGCGGATTTATTTCTAGGCGCATCGCCTCGAGCATCGATGGCAATTCTCAAAACCGCAAAGGCGATGGCTGCGATTGCAGGAAGGGATTTCGTAACGCCAGAAGACATTCAGCGTGTTACTTATCCTGTACTCAATCACAGAATAATTCTTACACCTGAACGGGAAATGGAAGGACTGAGTCCGGAAGACATTATCAAAGGAATATTACAAAATATAGAAGTACCAAGGTGATCGAACGTTTCCGAAATCTATACCTGACACCACGTTTCTTCTTTTCCGGAGGAGGAATCGTGTTGTTATTTGTGTTCGGTTTCCCCTTCGCGTTTCTTTATATTGTCGCTAAAATTTTATTAGCAGCATGGATTCTTCTTTTCATGTATGATCTTGTGAATTTATTCCGCTCCTCCACAAGTTTCAGTTGTGATCGAAGTACATCCAGGATTATGTCTCTTGGAGATGATAATGAAATCAGGATTTTTATCCGTAATCAATCTCCTCTGGATTTCAGTGTAAAAATTATCGACGAATTGCCTGTACAGTTCCAGAAACGTGATTTTGAAATCAATCAAACTCTCGACGCGGGAGAACAAAAAACCATTGCATACTTTTTACATCCTGTTCGTCGTGGCGAATTCAATTTTGGAAATACAAACATTTATATTCAGAGCAAAATTGGTCTTGCAACGCGAAGACTAATTTTCAATCAGCAAAAATCAGTTCCTGTTTATCCTTCTATTCTTCAGATGAAAACTATGGAACTCAAGGCATTTTCAAAAATCTCAACCTTTCAGGGCATCAAGCGATTGCGCAGGCTGGGACACAGTTATGAGTTTGAGCAGATAAAAAATTATGTAGCCGGGGACGATTACAGAAGTATTAACTGGAAAGCGACCAGCCGTAAATCGGATCTGATGGTGAATCAG
>CAYMMN010000370.1:0-3641 GCA_964391495.1 uncultured Flavobacteriales bacterium
ATGATATAGTTTGTCTGTCTCTATCTTCTCTTCCTCTTATTTGTTCTTGAATATTTTTTCTTTCTCTATCATAAATTCTTTGTAATTCTGCATATCTTCTATGTTCTTGAATCATTGCCGGCAAGCATTGGTAAACTGCAAAGTCTGGAAGTGCTCGAACTCTGGGATAATGAACTCGCCGATGTTCCCGATGAAATTGCAAATCTCAGTAATCTGAAAGTACTCGAACTAAGAGGAATCCTTTTTTCCGACGAACAACAAGCCCGCATCGATTCACTCGTGGTGAAGACAGCGAAGATTTTTATGTCGCCGAGTTGTGCTTGTAAGAATTAGTGCTTAGTGGTTGGTGCTTAGTGCTTAGAGGTTAGTGCTTGGTGCTTGGTGCTTGGTGGTTGGTGGTTGGTGCTTAGTGCTTAGAGGTTAGAGGTTAGTGCTTAGAAATTATGGCACCCATAACTCATAACTCATAACTCATAACTCATATCCCGAAACTAGATTCGTGCTTTTATGCCGAACATCACCGTCACCCCTGCCTGCGGAAAATAGTAATTGAATGTAGAAGCCCTTCCGCCGTAGATATAACTATAGGTATAACCATTCGATGAATAGCGTTGATCAAAGAGGTTGTTGACGGCAAGAGTAAAACCAATTTCACTGATACCTTTTGGTTTGATGGTCCAGGCTATTCTCGCGTCATTGACAACATACGCGTCGAGCTTTCTCTTTTCATTCATGGTGTTGTCGAGGAATTGTTTGCCAATGTATTTTCCTGTGAATTCAAACTCAAGATTTTTTATTGGTGTCCATTGAATGATTCCCGCGCTGATGAGAGAAGGTGAGAATGAAATGTCTGTGTTGGTGTAATCATTTCTTTGTTGCGTATAATCATCGTAGTTGTCGATGAATTCTTCGAAATGTTTGATTTTATTTTTACTGAATGTCGCGTTGGCCGTCAATTTCACTTTCTCAGATACCGTCCATCCACCTTCAAATTCTATTCCCTGCCTATAACTGTCGGCTACATTTTGTCTTGTGTATTCTCCGACATCATTGATTTCTCCGGTGAGAATCATCTGGTCAGTGTAAGCCATGTGATAGAAATTTGCGGAAAGAAAAAATTTCTTCAGACTAAAACGGTAGCCTGCTTCAAGATCGGTGAGTGCTTCCGCTTTCGGGCGACTATCGGGCGATGAATTCACATAATCGTCACGAACCGGTTCTTTGTGAGCAAGGGCTACCGACAAACAGAACTGTTGCTTTTCATTGATCTGCCATGACATTCCGGCTTTCGGATTAAAAAAAGCTGAGTTTGTTTTTTGCGGAAGATTCTTTCCGTCTCTGTCGTAACCGATAAATTGATAGGAAACAAAACGCGATTGCAGATCCGCGTACACATAAATTCCATGCGCAAAAGATCCGCCAAGTTTTAAGAAACCGCTGCTTTCTTTTTTCACCGCGTCATCACTGTAGTATTCCAGTTTACCATTGGGAACAGATCCATCTTTTGCCCAAATCACTTCACCGAAATGTTTTCCGTCGTATTCATTCGCGCAAAGTCCGAGAATGAAATTCCATTTTTCTTTCTCATAATGAAGATTGGCAGTGAGTCCGTAGAAATCATTATTGAGCCAGCGTCTGCGAATGAAATCAGAACTGCTGATAGTGTCTGTTACAGTATAAACATCAGGAAGTCCGTATTTGGAGAAGGCATCACCTACGCTGTATTCTTCATAATATCCTTTGCCTTTTGTGTAATGAATTGCTGTATTTAAAAGCAGGGACGGACTGAGTTCAATTGCATGAATCAACTGGTAATAGTCCTGCTGATAATTGTCGGTTTGATTTTCATAGTACAAAACATTTCCCGCGGCATCAGTATACAATCCTGCCGGATTGAAACTAGGATTTGAAATCAAAGAATCTTCGGGAACTCCGTACCAGGCCTGATAAGTTTTTTCGTTACCGGATAAAATGAGTCCGCGCAATGAACTTTTCTTTCCATAATATCCACCGGATAAATACATCGAATGCAAATCACTTTTTGATCTGTCGATGTAACCGCCTGAATTGATTTTCGAAAATCTTCCATCGACAGAAAATTTATTGTCGATTAATCCGCTTCCAAAGGATACAGTATTTTTCCAGGTATTGAAGTAGCCGACAGAGCTGTTCACTTGCCCAAATGCTTTTGACTGGAAAGCGCTGGATTGAATGTTTACGCTGCCACCAAAAGCTCCGGCGCCGTTGGTGGATGTTCCCACGCCACGTTGCACCTGGATGTTTTCTACAGAAGAAGCAAGATCAGGAAGATCCACCCAATACACCTGGTGAGATTCAGGGTCGTTTACCGGAATTCCGTTGAGCGTCACGTTTATTCTGCTCGCGTCGCTTCCGCGGATGCGCAGTCCGGTATAACCCACGCTATTCCCAGCGTCGGAGGTGACAACAAGCGATGGCGTCATGTTCAGCAGGAAGGGTAAATCCTGTCCTAGATTTTTCTTCTCCAGTTCTTCTTTATTCTGATTGCTGTAAGCGAAACCATTTCTGCCATCCATGCGTGTTGCAGTGATGGTGACTTCTTCTGATAGATAATTCTTCACACTCAGGCGAATACTCAGTGGTGAATCTTTACTCAGGACATGGATTTTTTTTGTTTCATAGGATATGTGCGCGATGGTCAGATCGGCTTCTCCTTTTTTATAATCCAGAAAAGAAAATTTTCCTTCGTCATTGCTCAGAATGGTGAAGAAAGTTCCTTCAATATGAATTGAAGCTCCTGCGACAGGCTGATTGCTTTCATCGTCAAGGATAACTCCGGTGATGTTTTGTTGTGCAAATGATTTTGTCTGTAGACAAACGAAAATGAGCAGGAGCAAATTCCGGAAGTACCGGCTTGCAAAAAATACCTTCTTCATGATTTATTATTTAAGGATGAACAATGCACGCACCATGGGGT
Source organism: uncultured Flavobacteriales bacterium (assembly GCA_964391495.1). GTDB lineage: Bacteria > Bacteroidota > Bacteroidia > AKYH767-A > 2013-40CM-41-45 > JADKJP01. The sequence continues at coordinate 2,957 of CAYMMN010000370.1, forward strand.
GTGAACGCGCCATAATTTGTTTACCTCGTTCCCTTCGCAGGCATTACCCTGAACAGGTTCGATGGGTATAATCTCAGCCCCGTAGATCAGGAGCACCCCAGTTTGATGGTACAAAAGTATCAAAAATTCCTTGCCTGACTTTTTTTTGCAAAATACTTCAGAAGTAATTTTTCATGAACGGGTAATTTTTTAACTTGTGCAACCTTAGCGGCTTACTATGAAAAGAGTTCTTTTGTGCATTTGTTTCCTGATGATCCTCTCCGCAGCACAGGCACAGCTGTATGTATTTGGAGTAGGAGCGAGAGCAGGAAAATTCAATACCGGGATTTCTATCAAATCCTTTTTTAATGCCGACAATGCGACCGGCTTACTCCTCGATGGCTACTATACCAATATTGCCTCGAAGGGTTATACTGTAAAAGCCATCCTGATCAAACAGATTCCGTTCAAGATGCCGATTGTGCAATTACCTCTTGATTTCATCTATGGTGCAGGAGTCCATGGAGCTTATTTTCCTTATAACAAACAGGGCTATTACAAACGCAGAAACGGCGAGCCTTTGTACTATGATAAAAGTGTAGTTTCCGCCGGTGTTGACGCGACGATCCAGATAGAATACCAGGTGAAAAAAATCGCTCCCTTTACAATCGGTATTGATGTGGTTCCCTATTATGAGTTTTACAAT
>CAYMMN010000371.1:0-3640 GCA_964391495.1 uncultured Flavobacteriales bacterium
ACATACTTGAAATAGAATTTCAGCTTACAAGTGATGTAGGTATTCAAAGCTGAGGGAGAAAAGTTCTGCGAAAATTTACTCTTGAGTTCAGGGTTTGGAAGATATTTCTGCAGGATACTTTTCACTTCATCCGACTTACTCACTTCGATAGGCTGTACTTTCTCTTTACTAAATCCTGTACTGATGATCTTTTCAGTCAGGCGGATGCTTTTCGAAAATTTTGCAGCGAGTTCGTGTTCGATCTGTAATAAAAATCTCGACTTCTCCCCTCCTGCTACTTTTTTGGATTCTGTATTGTAGAGCAAATGAATATTGGATGCACGTTGCAGCAATCTGTAGAAATGGTATGCGGAAACGGCATGCTGTTCTTCATAAGTAGGCAAACCAAATGCTTTACGAATGGAGAATGGAATAAAAGAAGGACTGTTGCCCGATGAAGGAAGTACTTCTTCATTGACTGACAAAATGATCACATTATCAAAATCCAACACACGTGTTTCCAGGAATCCCATCACCTGTAATCCACGCAGTGGTTCACCTGTGAAAGGTATTTTGGAAGAATAAATAATTTCTCTGAATAAATACCAGATGGTTTCAAGTCCGGGAACAACATTTTGCTCGAGGATCACTTCTTCCAGTCGTTGTAATTGCGTGTAAAAATGGTAGACAAATTCAGATTCCAGTCGGTGAAAACGAAACTCCTGTTCGTTCATCGAATCCAGGATAAGGCGAAGCACCTTTCTTCCCCATTCAAAAATATTTTTTACTTCTTCCTGTCGGGAAAAGATGAGTTTGAAAAGCTCTGATTTTTGAATTGTTAAAGTATTACCGATAATCCGGATTGTTTTGTCCTTTTCATATTTCTGCACCCATGCACTGATTGATTTGCCATCAATCAAACGGATGTAAGGGTGATTCAGGATATTCAGTACATCGCGGAAATAAAATGTTTCATTCTTTTCCTTATCGATAGTACAATTCCGCTGCAAGGCAATTAAAGATTCAAACAATCCAAACACCGGAGTCGCGTGCAATGGATAACCCATGGTGACGTTGATGTCCTCAAGTTCTTCCGGCAATGCATACAATACAGGGAACAACAGATTTTCATCCGGTATCACGACAACAGTACGTTCCGGGCGGAAATCTTTTTCCTTCATCAAATTAGCGACCAATGAACCCGCATATTTTGCCTGTCCGACCTGCAAAGGAATTCCGGCCATTTCGATGGTCTTTGGGATGGTAGAGAAATAATCTTCTTTCCAGTGAAAATCATCTCCAACCAATGGGTGATCACGTAAAAATGAACCGGCCTCCTGTCTGGGATCATCGGTATAATAAGCATCCGCGTCCCAGATAATTTCAGCCTTGCCTTTTTTGACAAATGAGCTGATGATGTGTTCTTCCGCAGGGGACAATGCATAGAATCCGGCGAAGATGATTTTTGTGTACTCTTCCGAATCAGGAGCACCGGAAGAGATGAATCTTTCCGCAAGTTCACGAATAGCCATGCCTTCGTAGGCGAGGGAACGTTCTTTCAGACTCGTTTTGAAATCACGATATATCGGACCCAGATGTTCCCATGTATTCATGAATTCAGATTTGAGCCGTGACGGATCTTTATCAAAAAAATTCTGCCAGAAAGTTTTCAGCTTCTCCATGTCTTCATCCGCAAGGCTGAATACCTGGTCGATTTCACGCATATCGGAAATCAGTGAAAACACTTTGGATGGATCCGCGAGATAACGGTCGAGGTCATCAAAATCGCGGAGAAGCAATTCTCCCCAGGGATAGAAGCGGTCAAAGGATTCTCCCGGGAAGAATTTATTGTAAATCTTAAACAACTCGAAACGAAGCGTGAGTGGATCAGGAATAGTGTATGTAGTAAATCCGGCGATGAAATCCTGGATAGAAAAAATTCCCGGTGCCCAGACCGGTCTTGACAGATGCGTTGCCAGCTCCTTTCTGAAAAACAAACCAGCCCTTCGGGTTGGAAATATTATCCGGATCTTTGAAAGATCCTCACCGTGTTTAGCGATGAGCTCATCGGTTAATTTCTGTAGAAAAGTTTTCATTCTTGCCAGGCCTTCAATTTCTATCCTATCGGCCTAAATTAACTCAAAATATGCTCAAATTCCGTACATTTGAACAAAATATTGTCCCTCAGGAGTATGCGTCATCTTTGCATTTTTTTTCTGTTTCTTGTTAATGCCCTGAGCCTGCATGCTTCTCCCGTAGATTCTACCGCATTTCCTCAGACTGTACCTACTTCTGTCCGTTACACGTATGAATCCGATTTTGGGCAGGGACTAAAAAACATGATCGCTCCGGATACTTCCCTGACGGATCATGAAGAGATCAATCCTGCTTTTCACCTGCATTATAATTTCTTGGGCACACTTGGGAGCGCGGCGAATTCGCAGCTGTTTCGTCCCGACAATTCAGTTTATACCCGTCCTTCCATTCATACATACGATCTCTATCTTTTCGATCATGACCGTATAAAGTATTACAAAACCAATAAACGCTATAGCGATGTATCCTATCACAACGCGACATTTCGTGAGCAACACATTGGTATTTTGCATACACAAAACATTCTGAAAAACTGGAACGCCGGTTTTGATTTTAACAGAATCACCGTAAAAGATTTCCTTCCCAACAGCGATGTATTTCATAGTCGCTTTCTTGTATTTACCTCCTATCAATCGCTCAATAAGCGTTACGCTTTTTTTGCCAATGGTTTTACCAATGTAATCAAGAATCAGGTCAATGGAGGAATCAGCAATGATTCACTTTTTGACAATTCAGCTTTGACAAACGTCGCATTGAAAGGACTTCCTGTAAATCTGACAGATGCAGAAAACAGGTTTCGTAAGAAGAGTTTTTCGCTGAGTCAGTATTTTGATCTTGGGAAAAAAAGCGATACTACTCAGCAATCCGGAATCAAGACCTGGATTCGTCTGCATCACGAAATTACCTATGAAAGCGGTTCATTTTCGTATGTCGACAAATCAACAGACAGTTCCTTTTATTCCGATTATTTTTACTCTACCACAACTTATGATTCCCTGCATTATACGGATTTGAGAAACCGTGCCGGGATTGGTTTGCCTTATCTGGAAGAAGGCAGTTCGTTCCGGAAAAACTTTTCAGCGACAGCCATGCTGGAACACCAGTCTTTCCACTATTCCCAGCGCTCCGATACAAGTTGGGAGAATATTTCCCTGCTCGGAACTATTGCCACAAGACCCGACAGCAACCGTTTGCATTTTAGCTTGAACGGTCATTATGTACTCAGCGGACACGATGAAACGATTTATTCCGGTGATCTGTTTGTACATTCTCCATTGTATTCTTTCGGTGAATTGTCGGCACAGTTGCACACTGATAATCACAAAGCTGATCTGATATACAGTTTGTACGAAGGCAATCATTTCGGATGGAAAAATAATTTCAAGAACGAAAATCTCTCCTTTCTGACTGTCAGTTATGAATTACCTGTCTGGAAATTCAAACTCGAAGCAAGTGTATTCAATCTCGACGATTATGTTTTCCTGAGCACTTCTTCCCGTCCTGAGCAGGCAGTTTCTTCAATACAGGTAACACAATTCATGCTCAGCAAGAATTTCAAATGGAG
>CAYMMN010000372.1:0-3630 GCA_964391495.1 uncultured Flavobacteriales bacterium
TTAAGAGGCTTTTTCTTCTTCTTTCTTCAGCGCGGCGTTCTTGCGCTTCTTTTCATTGTAAGTGACAGCGTGCTTGTCCAGTTTCACAGTGAGGAAGCGCATTACACGCTCATCGCGCTTGTACTCCGTTTCGAGCTTACCAATAAGCTCTCCCGGTGCCTTGAACTCGAGGAGGTAATAAAACCCGGTGTTTTTCTTTTGGATCGGGTAAGCCAGTTTGCGCAATCCCCAGTTGTTCTCATGAACAATTTCGGAACCGTTGTCGGTGAGGATTTTCTTGAATTTGTTGACTGTGTCCATCATCTGTTCCTCCGAAAGAACAGGTGTCATGATGAAAACCGTCTCATACTGATTTGACATGTTTGATTTTTAGGTTTTACGGAGATTTTTTTATGGGCTGCAAAGATAATTAAAAGGCCCTGATATCCAAGAAAGAATCAAGAATATCTTCAACAGAAGGCAGTTCAGGGGTGTCCGAGGCAAAAATACCCATATATATTTTCAACAGATGTTGATAACTTCTTGACTTGAGAGCGGGATGGGTTATCTTTGCATACTCATTCTCCTTAATGATTTCGGGAACGCAGCAAAAGGCTGAAATTGGTTAAAATTAGCCCTTTTGACTTCTAACCGACGGAAGATCTTTGATCTGAATCCGCCGGAATGATGGCTGACGTCCTGAAAATCATATTTATTGCATTATGTCCACGAAATTAAAATCGTATTCCCAGGGTCATTGGCAGGAAGGTTCCGGCAAGGGAACTCCTTTATATCATGCCGTCACAGGCGCTGAAATTTTCAATGTCAACAGCGATGGACTTGATTTTAAAGGCATGCTCGATTATGGCAGAACCAGAGGTGGCAGAGCGCTCCGGAAAATGACTTTCCACGAAAGAGCGCGAATGATCAAGGCTCTGGCTTTGTATCTGGGTGAGAAAAAAAAGGAATTGTACGCTTTATCAGCAGCGACAGGAGCAACAAAAGCGGATTCATGGGTCGATATCGATGGAGGTATCGGTAATCTTTTTGTTTACGCGAGCAAAGGTCGCAGGGAGTTGCCCGACGAAACTTTCTACGTCGACGGGAACATGGAGAAAATATCCAAAACCGGGACGTTTGTCGGACATCATATCTGTGTTCCACTTGAAGGTGTCGCTGTACATATTAATGCATTCAATTTCCCTGTATGGGGAATGCTTGAAAAAATTGCTGTCAACTTCCTTGCGGGAGTTCCGGCTATCGTAAAACCGGCCTCCGCTACATCCTATCTAACTGAACTCACAACAAAATATATCATCGATTCAGGTATTCTGCCAGAAGGTTCATTACAACTGATTTGCGGTTCAACAGGAAATTTGCTGGACCATCTGACTTGTCAGGATGTAGTCACCTTCACCGGCTCAGCTCATACCGGACGTATGCTGAAAAGCAGCCCGGTGATTCTGGAGAATTCTATTCGTTTCAATATGGAAGCGGACTCCCTGAATTGCTCGATTCTCGGTCCGGACGCGACTCCTGATACAGAAGAATTCAAATTATTTATCAAAGAAGTTGTTCGGGAAATGACAACCAAAGCCGGACAAAAATGTACTGCTATCCGGCGTACGATTGTTCCGGAATCACTTACCGAAGCCGTTATAAAGGCAGTTAGTGAAAGACTAAAAAGCAACATTATCGGCGACCCTGCAGTAGAAGGCGTTCGAATGGGGCCACTGGCAAGTAAAAGCCAGCTGAAGGATGTAAAGGATAACGTCAGAAAACTGATGAATTCCTGTGAAGTTGTTTATGGTGATTTGGATAAAGTGGAAGTTGTTGGTGCCGACAGCGAGCGTGGATCATTTATGTCTTCCATGTTGCTGTATTGCAAAGACGCTTTGCACAAAACAGAACCACATACCATTGAAGCATTCGGTCCTGTGAATACAGTGATGAGCTATAAAGACGTCGATGAAGCTACTGAACTGGCCAAGATGGGTAAAGGAAGTCTCGTTGGATCAGTATTCACTGCTGACAATTCATTTGCAAAAGATATAGTACTTGGCTCCGCTTCCTTACACGGAAGAATGGTCATTATCAATAAAGACTGTGCCGCGGAATCTACCGGCCATGGTTCTCCCCTTGCCCACCTTGTTCATGGTGGTCCGGGAAGAGCTGGCGGCGGTGAAGAGATGGGTGGAATTCGCGGTGTGCATCATTACATGCAGCGTACCGCATTGCAAGGATCACCAACCACGCTTACAAAAATTCTGAATACATATTTGCCCGGAGCGGAAACGAAGGAAGATGTTATCCATCCATTCCGTAAATATTTTGAAGAAATAAATGTTGGTGATACGTTGATTACACATAAACGTACAGTCACAGAAGCAGATATTGTCAATTTTGCCGGTATCAGCGGTGATTACTTTTATGCGCATACCGACGAAACATCTTTGGAAGGATCTGTCTTTGAAAAAAGAGTCGCACACGGATATTTCATCATCTCCGCTGCAGCAGGATTGTTTGTAGATCCGAAAAAAGGACCGGTGCTCGCCAATTATGGATTGGACAACTTACGCTTCACTCAACCGGTGTATGTAGGCGATACAATTCAGGTGAAGCTCACCTGCCAACGTAAAACAAAAAAAGAAAATCGCGAAGGACAGATTCCGCAAGGCGTAGTAGAATGGTATGTTGAGGTTACCAACCAACGCGGAGAAATTGTTGCTCTTGAAACTGTTTTGACTTTGGTGGCAAGCAGGGATTAGGGTTCGAGGTTCATAACTCATAATTCATAATTCATATCTCAATTACCGATTGCAAATTATCCAATAATAAATACAACCACTCCAATACATAAAAAACCAACCAGCCATGTTACTCTATGACACACTCGAGAGATTCGAGAAAAAATACGGATACCTTAAGAAAAAAGGTCTTCGCATCAACGGGCTCAAAATGGTTGACCCTAAACGTAAAAAGCATGTGATCGATGTGAGTCGTCCGCTTGTCTTTGACAATCGTCTGCTCCCAAAAACTTTCGAAGGACTGGATGTAAAAGCCATTATCCATGGAGATCTTCCCATGGAATTTAAAATTGACAGAACCCGTCCCGACTGGCAAAAGGTGGATTACATTTGGGCTCCGGAACGTTTCGAACATTTCGTAGACAGATGTAGTCTGGAAATCAAGAAACAACTGGGTAACCCAGCTATGTCGCGTGACGAAATTTTGTCAGCGCTCTGCTTCGGTGATTACGAAGCACACAAAGTGAAAACACAGCAAATGATTACCGAAGGCAAATTGCCTGCGTACGGTAAGAATTAATTGAATTCATATTCAACAAAAGCCGTTTGCATTTGAAATGTGAACGGCTTTTGTATTACAATAGATTCCCAACTTCAATTTCTCTTAACCACAAATAATATTTATTTTCGGTCACAAAATAATACCATGTCGAACGGATCCATTCAAAGCAAAATTGCAGAAGGAATTGCCACCATCACTTTTTTTCATCCACAAAGCAATTCAATGCCCGGCACACTACTTCGGCAACTTGCAACGGAAATAGAAAATGCCGGAAAGAATCCGGAAACGAAAGTGATTGTCCTTAAGAGCGAAGGTGAAAAATCTTTTTGCGCGGAAGCGTCA
>CAYMMN010000373.1:0-3607 GCA_964391495.1 uncultured Flavobacteriales bacterium
AATGGTTTTGTCAAGACGCAGAAAATATTTTTCCTCCCATAGTTGTGTTTGTTTTCCAAAAAAAATACCCCGGGAAATTTCCCCGGGGTATTTTTTCATTCAACCCGTAAGTATTCATCGGCAGACAAGGAATCTTATCCCTGGTTAGCGTCTGAAAATAATTTTAATTTTTTCTTGAGCATTTCTATTTCTTCTTTCGCGCGGGTCAGATTTTGTTCAACTTCCTGAAGTAGTCCACCCATGTTTTTTGAATTGCGGAAAAAGCCAAGATTGTTTTCGTATTGACTGATGGTTGCCTGGAGTTTATTGATCTTTTCTTTGATCATACTCTTTTCTTTGCGCAGCAGATTTCCGGCTTCTTCAGATTGAGAAAGCATTTCCACATTGCTCCTGAATTTTTCCAGATGCAAATTGGAGGATTCGAGTTTCATCGCGTCGTATTTTGAATCCAGCGCTTTTTTGTAACGGTCCCAAATTCTGTTTTTATCACGAATCGGAACGTGTTCAATGCTTTTGAATTCTGCTGCGAAGTCGCGCAACTGACGAAGATCCTCATCGGTTTTTCCGGATGGAGTGAAGGCTTCAATACGTTTGATCAGCTCTTCTTTTTTAGCCAGATTTTCCGCCTGTTCAGTATCCCTTGAACTGAAATGTTCCCTCTTATTGTTGAAGAATTTATCGCAAGCTTCTCTGAATTTTTTCCAGAGTTTATTCTCTTCCCATTGTTCGATGTGACCGGCTTCTTTCCAGTCTTTTTGAAGTTGCAGAACCTGCTTTGTCACTTCATCCCAGCTTTCGTGCGCAGCATTCGCGATCGCCTCAGCTTTTTCGATGATAGCAACTTTTTTGTCTTTATTTGTTTTGTGAGTTTTCTTCAGGTCGCCAAAGAATTCACGCTTCTTTCCATAGAATTTATTGAGGGCGGCACGAAATTCATTCCAGGCTTGTTCATTTTCCTTTTTTGGACCATAACCAAGTTTTTTCCATTCTTCAAAAATACCATTGAAGGTATCGGTCATGGTTTGCCATTGTTTTGGAGTATCGAAATTCTCCTCAGCAATTCCCTGGGCTCTGACAAGCAGTGCTTTTTTCGCTTCAATATTTGTGAGTTCCTCTTTTTGACGCTCCTGATAGAAGTCTCTGATTTTTTGAAACACCTGACCAATGAGCTCTCGGTATTTATTTCTGAGCGGCTCAATTGTTTCCGGGGAAGTAGGGCCAAGTTCCGACCATTCCATTCGGTATAGATTGATCATCCGTTCAATTCCTTTGATGGAATCCATCGGGAGGAGTGACTCAATTTTTGAAAGGAGCTGAGTACGGTGTTCGAAGTTTCTTTTGAAATCAAGTTCGCGCAGATCCTTACTCAACTTCATGTTGTAATAGAAGTTGTGGACATGACGATGGTAAATACTCTGGAGATTTTTGTATTCCCGTGTCGGTACATTACCAATTTCATTCCAGCGGTTCTGGAGATCTTTAAATGTATTGAACGCTTTTCCGATGTTGGTTTCTTCGGAAATGAGTTTTTCCAGTTCAGCAATGACGGCTTCCTTTTCTTTATATTTTGAATCCACCTCATCCGCTTTCATTTTTCTGAATTTGGATTGGCGGTCACTCAAAATATGCATCAATTCACTGAAGCGATTATCAAGAGGATCTTTGGGCGGTTCGAAATCATCAACCAGTCCGCCATCAGCAATGAATTGCTGTTGCAGTTCCTGGTGTAAGCGATCGCATTCGCGCAAATAATCATTTTTAATTTCATCAGCCTTTGAAAAAGTTTCTTCCGAAACAGTTTCTTTGGTGAGCTCTTCCAGCTTGATAATTAATTCTTCCTTCATGGATACAGGATGCATAATAAACACCTCCAATGAACCGGAGGGTAGGTGAGAGTTTAGGATTTCAATACAGTAATTTTCTGAGCTAATTTTTACTTCTACTTTTCAGATTTGAGGTTGGTCTTCCGTTAAGGCCGGTTCTGGCAAAACACATCAGCACAACCAAACCGATGCGGTTAGGAGAAGTACCAAATAGAATTCGCTTTGAATCCCAAATTTAAGAAATGTTTTTCAGGGGGAGAACCTTTGCAGCCCTTAAAAACGTTTCTGATCAGCCGACAAGATAGTTCCATATTTGATGGTTGTCAAGCATGGCATGCAGGCAGTTTGCCTTAGAGGGTGATTGTATCAAAATGCATGGTAATGGAAAGGGGCAGACTTCCAGAGAGAGTACCGATCATTCCGGGATCTTACTTTCATTAAAAACACCTGTTTTTTCTCATTTTTATTAAGATTTTCCATTTTTTTACAAAAAGTCTTGATTATTTATGGGAAAAGCTTAAATTTGCAGCCTCAATTTTGAAGATAATGAAGAAAGACATTCATCCCCAGAACTATAGAATGGTCGTATTTAAGGATATCTCCTGCGATTATTCCTTTATGACTCGTTCAACCATCGAAACGAAAGATACAATTAAATGGACCGATGGTAAAGAATATCCACTTGTGAAGCTCGAAATCAGCCATATGTCTCATCCTTTCTATACAGGTAAGATGAAACTTCTGGATACTGCCGGTCGTGTAGATAAGTTCCGTACCCGTTACGCTAAGAAGAAAGAAGTAACGAAATAAAGAACCTTTATAAAGATTGAAAAGTCCTCCAAAACCCGGAGGACTTTTTCTTTTTCATACCCTGCTTATTTTTAATTTTGATCGCTCAATCAAGCCAGACGGAATGAACCTTATCTTTTTCGACGACCAGACCAGAGAAAACTTATTACCATTAACCTTTACAAGACCGGTTTGCGAACTGCGTGTTGGAATCCTGACTATCCGGGATAAATGGGAAAAACAACTAAACCTGAAAGGTTCTTTTGTTACGGAAGAATATCTCCGTGAAAAGTTTCCACTTAGCATTGGAGAGGATAACCTCTTTATCAACGGTTCCATACTACCGGATAAAAATTTGCTGAACAGCATTCGTAACCTGAAAACTGACAGCAGGTTGATGTCGGGAGAAATAATCCTCGCTCAAAGGCTTGCCGGAACTGCCTTGAAGGGATTCGAAAAGAATCAAAATCTTCCTTCAGCGGAGACCATCAATTATCCTGATAAGATCAATAAAATTGATTTCAGCTGGGATTTATTCGCACGCAATGAGCAAGCCATCTCTGATGATTTTGCATTTCTCACTGCAGGACGGAAATCACAACCCGTTCCGGTTTCAAACAAGTGCATCCAGCCGGAAAATATTTTCCTGGAAGAAGGCGTTAAAGTAGAATGTGCGATACTGAATGCATCCACCGGACCAATCTATCTTGCAAAGGATTCTGAGGTTATGGAAGGCGCCATGATACGAGGGCCATTTTCGCTTGGAGAACATGCGCAGGTGAAGATGGGTGCGAAAATTTATGGAGCGACTACAATCGGACCTGAATGCAGAGTAGGTGGAGAAATCAGTAATTCGGTGATCCTGGGCTATTCAAACAAAGGACACGATGGATTCCTCGGAAATTCAGTGCTTGGTGAATGGTGCAGTCTTGGTGCCGACAGCAATAATTCAAATCTGGAAACTGATTATTATAAAGTAAAAGTCTGGAGTTATA
>CAYMMN010000374.1:0-3592 GCA_964391495.1 uncultured Flavobacteriales bacterium
CCACCTCCCCAAACCCCGCAGGATTCTCCGCATGCACCCAATGCCCGGCATTCGCTACTGTAACAATATTCACATGAGTAAACATTTGCCGGATTTCGGTCTCATCTGTTTGTGAAATATAACCGGAACGCTGACCGCGAATAAAAAGTGTGGGTACATCAATTGGCCCGTTTGGCAGGAAAGCTTTTCCGATATTCTCTATGTTATTTTCTATCGCTGAAAGGTGAAATCTCCAGTCAAGTTTTTGCGCGTCGTTCCAGTATAAATTTTTAAGCAAAAATTGCACTGTGGCTTCGTCGTGAATGGAAACATGCAACTGCTCCTCCACCTCTTTGCGGCTGCTGACATTCTCAGGCTGTACGGAATTTAGTGCTGACAAAACCGATTGATGATGTGGCGCGTAATAACGCGGTGCGATGTCGGCGATAATTAATTTCTCCAGACGTTCAGGATATTTATCAGCGAAAAACATCGCGACTTTTCCACCCATGGAATGTCCGAGCAAAATCACTTTCGACAAACCTTCATCGTCCATCAGCTCACGAACATCTTCAACCATGTCTTCATAGGAGAATGCATCGCTGTGCGGACTTCTCCCGTGATTTCTCAGATCAATCGCGTAGCAGGAGAATCCTAAACCTGAAAAATATTTTGAAAATGTATTCCAATTATCTCCCAGCCCGAACAATCCGTGAAGAATGAAAAGCGGTTTGCCTTCTCCTGTTTTTTTGAAAAATAATTTCATCGCCTGATGATAGAAAGTCCTTTTAGCTTCTTAAACAACGCAGATACATTTGCACTGTATTTTCCAATCCGTAATACAAAGCATCCGAGATCAGGGCATGACCGATGGAGACCTCAAGCAAACCGGTGACTTCAGTTCGGAAGTAGCGCAGGTTGTCGAGGTTGAGATCATGACCGGCATTTAATCCAAGACCAACTCTTGCAGCGGCTTTAGACGCGTGGACATATTCAGCCACAGCCTTGTGTGGATGATGCGGATATTCACTCGCGTAATTTTCAGTATAAAGTTCAATCCTGTCCGTTCCTGTTTCCGCCGCCAGTTCAACCAATTTATCAACCGGTGCAAGGAACAAGGATGTTCTCACACCATAGCTTTTCAGCTCAGCGACGATATCTGTAAGAAATGACCGGTTTGTTTCAGTATCCCAGCCCGCATTCGATGTGAGTACATCCGGAGGATCGGGAACAAGTGTTGCCTGATCAGGACGAATTTCACGGATCAGATCCAGGAATTCCCGCGAAGGATAGCCTTCGATGTTGAATTCTGTTTTCACAATTTCTTTGAGCGCGTACACATCTTTGATCCGGATATGGCGCTCATCCGGCCGGGGATGAACGGTAATTCCCTCCGCTCCGAAGCGCTCTATGTCGGCAGCTACCTTCAGCAAATCGGGAACATTTCCTCCTCTGGCATTCCTGAGGGTGGCGATTTTGTTAATATTGACGCTGAGTCGAGTCATGGAAATCATGAAATTGTAAGATTTGCCAAAATTACAACAAAACATGAAGGCCTGCGTTTTTCTACAAGATGTAATCCAAATGTCTTTATACCTTTCCCGAACTGAATATCTGCTTTGATTTCCAATCTTGGCAAGGCTTTTGAAGCCTGATAAATGAAAATATGTATGTTTGCACCCCGTTAAACCTTCCGGTTTAATATTCCGTAAAAAAACCAATGATTGCAAAGGACCTGATCAACGATTCATTCCCGCCCCTCAAACTGAGTGACAGCGGATTGAAAGCCATTAACTGGATGGAAGAATTCCGCCTGGAACATCTTCCCCTGGTCGACGGGATCAATTACATCGGACTTGCTTCGGAAGAAGATATTCTGAAACTGAGCGCCCTCGATCAGCCTCTTGCCAATCACAACCTGCCGCTCATTCGTCCTTTTGTTCGGTACAATCAGCCTGTCTTTGAAGTAGTGAAACTGATTTCAAAAGACAAACTCACGATTGTTCCCGTCCTCGATGCGGCGGATCATTACATCGGACTTGTAACGCTTCAGGATATTCTGAAACATTATTCAGACAGTGGAATTTTTGAAGACGCGAATGGCGTGATCGTTCTGGAAGTCGGCGCGAAAAGTTACAGCCTCAGCGAAATCTCACACATCATCGAATCCGAAGACGGGAAAATTATCAGCTCCTACATCACCCCGAATCCGGAAAACGAAACCATTGACATCACCATCAAAATAAATCAACGCGAACTTTCCCGTATCCTCGCTTCCTTTAACCGTCATGGTTACTTTGTAAAGGAACACTATCATCAGAATGAATTTATTGATGATGTGAAATCACGCTACGATTCATTGATGAATTATCTTGGAATTTAAAACGGAGCGATGCGTGCAACCATGAAATTCAAATGGTTCCTGTTTGGATTCTTCCTGGCATGCATTTCAGCCTCCGCGCAAATCAGCCCGGCTCCTACTTTTACAGATTCGTTATCGGAAAGTGATTCTTCCTCCGTGGAAATCATGGACATCGTCCTGATAGGAAACAAAATCACCCGTGAACACATTGTCTTTCGTGAATTAACTTTCCGGAAACACGACACCATTCCGGTGTATGAAGTGGAGAAAAATTTCCGGAGAAGCGAGGAAAATCTGCTCAACACTTCGCTTTTTAATTCCGCACGCATCACCTGGTTGAGACAGGGAAAAGAGCTTCGCGTTTTCATCATCATGACAGAACGCTGGTACATTTTCCCCCTTCCCGTATTCGAACTCGCGGAACGGAATTTCAATGTCTGGTGGGAAAACAAGGATCTGTCCAGAATAGTTTATGGTGGAATCCTCAACTGGAATAATTTCCGGGGAAGAAATGAAGTACTTGCCGCAAGTGTCCGCCTCGGATATACGCAACGCATCAGTTTTTATTACAACATTCCTTACATCAACAAAAAGCAAAATGCCGGTTTAACGGTTTCATTTTCTTACGCCAGAAACCACCAGGTTGCTTATCAGACATTCAATAACAAATCCAAATATTACAAAGACGAAAATCAATTTGCACGTGAAGAATACGGAGGTTCTGTACAATACATCTATCGTCACGGATTGTACGAAACACATGCCGGGGAAATCGGTTACCGTGAAGCCGGAATTGAAGACACCGTAGCTCTTTTGAATGCGGATTATTTTGGAAACGGGATCAGTCAGATCCGATATTCGACATTCCGTTATTTCTTCAAATCAGATCATCGCGATCTGGTCGCCTATCCACTCAAAGGCAGATATTTTGATCTGGAATTTCTGCAAAGAGGTTTAGGATTTTTAAAAGATGATATCAATGTCACATCTGTGACAGCACGATACAAACATCACTGGAAACTAAGCGATCGTTTTTATTATGCAGGAGGAATCACCGCGATGTATTCAGGGAATAAATACATTCCCTATTTTCTCTATCGCGGTTTGGGTTACGGGAAAGAATTTCTTCGCGGTTACGAGTACTATGTGATTGACGGACAACAGTATGGTTTATTGAAAACCAATCTGAAATTTCAGCTGTTGAAAACACATTCTGTTAATGTCGGTTTTATTCCACTGATCCAATTCAAT
>CAYMMN010000375.1:0-3589 GCA_964391495.1 uncultured Flavobacteriales bacterium
AGGTTGCAATTGAGGTCGAATTTGCGTCCTTGGTCGTCGAAACCATGCGAAATTTCGTGTCCGATAACGGCACCGATGCCGCCATAGTTGATAGCATCGTCAGCTGCATTGTCGAAGAAAGGGAATTGCAAGATGCCCGCAGGGAATACAATTTCGTTCTGCGTTGGATTGTAATACGCATTGACGGTTGGTGGAGTCATACCCCAGCGTGTTTTGTCAACAGGCTTACCAATCTGGTTGATCATGTATTCATAATTCCATTTGGTAGAATTCATTAAATTCTGGAAGAAATTATCACGAGTAATTTCAAGTCCTGCATAGTCTTTCCATTTGGAAGGATAACCGATCTTTGGAGTGATGGTGTGTAATTTTTCTAAAGCTTTCTTCTTGGTTACATCACTCATCCAATCCAGTTTCTGGATACGCTCGTCATACACCGCCATCAGATTGGCTACAAGTTCATCCGCTTTTTTCTTTGCATCCGGCGGGAAATATTTTGCAACATACAATTGTCCCAATGCGTCACCGATAAGGCCATCACTGAGTGATGTCATGCGTTTCCAGCGTGGCTGAATTTCTTTTTGTCCGTTCAGTACCTGATTATTGAAATAAAAATCTTCCATCACCAGGTCGTTATTTAGGACATTACCTGCGAGATTGAGCAAATTCCATTTCAAATAAATTTTCCAGTTATCAAGTGAATTACTCTTCACCTGGTTTTCAAGTTCTTTCAAAAAGTCAGGCTGACCAAGAACAAGGTAATCGTATTTACCATGTACTGCCATCTGATCCATCATATCTGCCCATTTGATTGATGGGGTAATTGCATCAAGATCCGCGACAGTAACTTTGTTATATGTTTTAAAAGGATCACGCAATTCGGTACGCGTCATTGATGCGGAAGCGAGTTTTGTTTCAATACCCATTACAACATCCGCATACTTTTTTGAAGTTGCCGCATCAAGACCGTAGAGTTCAAACATTTTACTTACGTGCTTCACAAACTCCTCACGGATTTGTTTGGAATGATCATCGTTCTTCAGATAATAATCGCGATCCGGAAGAGATAAGCCACCCTGGTAAATCTGAGGAACAACAACTTCACTATTTTTGGGATCCTGTCCGGCATAAAAACCAAACATTGGGTTCGCTCCCCACATTTGCAATTTCGCGGTATACGACAAAACACCTTTTGTATCAGCGATCTCCTCGATATTCTCCATTTCTCCTTTGATCGGAGTGGTACCAAGACTCTCAATTTTTGCGGTGTCCATCGCACTGAACCAGAAATCACCTACAAGCTGTTCCGGACTTCCTTTTGCAGCACCTTGCTTAGTGGCTGCTGCTTCCTGGATATCACGCAGGTATTTGCGATTGTTATCTCCAAGGATGCTGAATGATCCCCAACGCACCTGGTCGGCAGGAATTGGATTTGCTTTGATCCATCCGCCATTCGCGTAGTGGAAGAAATCATTTTTCGGGCTGACAGTTGTATCAAAATTCGCAAGATCAATGCCTACTCCTTTTTTTGCTTCACTCTGTGTACAGCTGTAAATGGTTGCTGAAGCTGCAATCGCAGTTGCGGCTACCGCAAGAATTGGTTTTTTCATCTGTTAATTGTAAATTAATTTTTTAGCAGTACAAAAGTAAAATAAAAGGTAAAAGGTCGGAGAGGATTAACCTTTTGTTAACAAGGCAAATTCAGCAGCTTGAATCTTTTACACCATCCTTGTCTCAGAATCAGGTTGGGATTCAAAAACATTTTGGAGCAAAATTGAATTTTGGGCGATTCCAAATAATAAACAAAGCAATCCATCTTATTCATCGTATAAGCTTTGGCTTTTTTCAAGGAATGCCTTAGGTTTGTATTATGAAAATGAAAGAGGGAGTGTTATTGGGTATGCTCGGTATCCTTTTCATTTCATGCGAAAATGACCTAAACAAGGTCAAATTGTACGGAAAGGGTGAAAAAACCCCGACAGAAACCGCAAAAAATATCAAAATTCTGTACAGTGATTCTGCACGTGTACAGGTTGAAGTAACAGCTCCGGTCCTGGATCGATATGAATCAGAAAATCCGTATATTGAAATGCCGAAAGGACTGCGGGCGATTTTCTATGATAACCAGTTGAATGTAAAAAGCAGGCTGGATGCTGATTATGGAATCAGGTATGAAAGAGATCAGCGCATGGAAGCCAGAAAAAATGTAGTGGTAGTTAATCAAAAAGGCGATCGGCTCAATACAGAACATCTCATTTGGGATGAAAAAAAACAAAAATTGATCAGTGATGAATTTGTAAAAATCACGACAAAGGATCAAATCATCTACGGCGACGGTTTCGAAGCCAACGAAGATTTTACAAAATACAAAATTTTCAAAACAAGAGGAACCATTCCTATCAATACTTCAACCCATGTTAAGGATTCTTGAAATGTCCTGGTTGATCATCTCCGTTTCTACCGGAATGATCTCCGCATACCAGTTTTTCACCGACGGCTGGCAGGCTGCTATCTGGATGCTCGCAATCACGGGTGTAGCTTTGCTTATGTATACTGTCCGGAAAAAACAACGCATCCGGATGGAACAGTATCAGAAGGAGAAGGAAGCGAAGCAGTACCATTGAGGTAGTGGTTAGTGCTTAGTGGTTAGTGCTTAGTGCTTAGTGGTCGGTATCACACTTTCAATCGTACTTTCTTTCAACCTGGAACGAACAACCCGGAACCCGGAACCCGGAACCCATATGATCAATTTTTTCCTTCGTATATTCGCCCCGTTTAAATTACAATAATGTCCAATTGGAGTATTATTTTACTCACACTTTTGTGTTCCGCATTTGCCGCGGGAAGTGAAATCGCCTTTATTTCAGCAAACAAATTGCGGATCGAGCTGGATCGCAGTCAGGGTAGTTTCTCTGCCCGTATCATCTGGAATTTCATTAAATCACCATCCAATTTTATCGCCACAATGCTGATCGCGAACAACATCGCGCTTGTCATATATGGTACTATCATGGCGGAAGATATTCTCACGCTGGATCTGCTAAGGTCGATTTTACCCAGACAAATGCATGGCGAAGGGATGCTGCTCATCATTCAGACCTTGTTCAGTACGCTTATTATCCTGGTTGCAGCGGAGTTCATTCCGAAGGTGCTGTTCCGGATCAATCCAAATGGAATCCTCCGCGTACTGGCAGTGCCTTTACTCATGATGTATTATGTTTTATATCCCGTCATGTGGGTCATCATAGGCTTATCCCGGTTTATTATGCGTAGCATTTTCAGTATAGATTTCGTTGAGGAAAGACCTGTGTTCGGTCGTGTGGATCTTGATTTTTACATCCGTGAACTGACCAGCAAAAACAGCCAGGTGGAAGAGATGGATACCGAAATCCGGATCTTTCAGAATGCACTGGATTTTAAAGAAGTGAAAGTGCGGGAATGCATGGTTCCACGAAAAGAAATCATCGCGCTCGATGTAACAGAATCGATTGCTTCGCTGAATAAACTTTTCATCGAAACAAAACTTTCTAAAATCCTTATCTACCGCGATTCCATTGATAACATTATTGGTTTTGTTCACTCATCAGAG
>CAYMMN010000376.1:0-3588 GCA_964391495.1 uncultured Flavobacteriales bacterium
ATTTTTCCCATTGAGCTTTTTCAATCCACTAAAAATGATGGGGTGATGGGCTATAACGAGTTTGCAGCCGGTCTGCACAGCCTCAGCGATGACCTCCTCCGTACTATCCAGGCAAAGCAGAACCCCGGTGATTTCCGTGGACGGATCGCCTACCAGCAAGCCGGCATTATCATAGGATTCCTGCAGGGATAAGGGAGCAATTTGCTCGAGATAATCTGTCAATTCCTTGATCTTCATAGCATCTTCGAAAATTGATATGAAATTCAATACTACAAAAAATTGCTTCAGGGCAATCATGCTAATTTTTGTAATTTGCCACGGTGCAAACGTTACGCAGACTTTTATGGCCATTTTCACTTCTCTACGGAGTGATCATGCAGGTGAGGAATTTTCTTTTCGACAGGGGAATCATCAAATCCGCTTCATTTCCCGTTCCGGTTATCGGAATCGGCAACCTGAGCACAGGTGGCACAGGCAAAACTCCGCATGTAGAATATCTCATTCGTTTGCTTCAAAAAGAGTACAAGATTGCCACGCTGAGTCGTGGTTATGGCAGGCATACCAAAGGCTTTCTGCTTTTAAAACCACCGGCGAACACCTGGATGTATGGCGATGAGCCGATGCAGTACTTCACAAAATTTCCGGGTGTACGCGTATCGGTAGGCGAAGACAGGACCACCGCGATAGAAGAACTGATGCGTCTGAATCCGAAGATTGAAATCATTCTGATGGATGATGCTTTTCAGCACCGACATGTAAAACCCGGACATTCAATTTTGCTGATAGAATACGACAGCATTTTTAAGACAGATTTTATGTTGCCTGCCGGAAATTTGCGTGAACCCTTCAGCGGTAAAAAACGTGCGGACACCATCATCATCACAAAGTCGCCAAATATTCTTGTGCCGATAGAACGTAAACGTATCCTCGAGCAACTTGAACCACTGGAACACCAGCAGGTATTTTTCTCTTTTTATAAATACGGAGAATTTAACCGTGTTACCGGCAAACAAACAGGCATGCTGATGGGAGCCAGTTATTACATGGAGAAACGATTCACCATTCTGATGGTGACAGGAATCGCGAATCCATCCGGTTTGTTGGAATACCTGCGCAGACATACCGACAAGCTGGAGACACTGATCTTTCCCGATCATCATGAATTTTCGACAAAAGACATCCGTAAGATTCAGGAGACCTTCGACAATATCGCCAATCAGAGCAAGATCATTGTTACAACAGAAAAAGACGCGATGCGATTACAGAATCCGGAGTTGGAACCATTGATCAGCAATCTTCCTTTGTTTTATTTACCTATTGAAGTTGCTTTTCACCAGGATGAAACCGGTTTTAATAACCGGATCATGGATTATCTCAAAAAAAATCCGCCGGCCAACCGGATGATTCAATCCAGCACCAGATAGTTTAACAGGTCAGCTATATTTTCAGCTGCAGAATCAAGAAAAAATCTCCTTAACTTGTAAGCAGATACAACAACAAAAAAAATGAAAAAGACAATTCTACTTTGCCTGATGGTATTCCTTGCCCTGGCAGGTAAAGCCCAGTATGATCATCAGAATATAAATCTGTTTGGAAATTTTGATGACCCGAATGTGACGCCGGAACCAACATACGGAATCCGTTATCAAAGTTGTTTTGGTTGGGCCAATCCAATTGATGGAAAAGAATACGGAATCATCGGATCTACTTCCGGAACTTACATCATCGAAGTAACTGATCCCAGCAATCCGACCGAAAGAGATTATGTTCCGGGCAGGCATACTGATTGCATCTGGCATGAATATAAAACCTATGGAAATTATCTCTACATCATCAGCGACGATGCGGGAAACAACAGCTTACAAATCGCAGACCTGAGCTATCTCCCCGATTCCGTTCACATCGTATATGACGGCACAAGTGTATTCACGCATGCACACACATTGTACATTGAAGGAGATAAACTATACGTCGCTTCTGTAGTTTCCGGAAGTAATTACTCAACGATGAATGTTTATTCTCTCGGAAATCCTTCATTGCCTGTACTGCTTCGCCGTCTCGATCAGGATTACCCGATCATTAATCAGGTTCACGACATGTATGTTGTACACGACACTGTGTTTGCTTCCTGTGGATATGATGGTCTGCACATATACAAATACGATGAAAGCCTGAATCAGTTTTTGGAAATCGGAAATCTGACCACTTATCCTGATCAGGGATATAATCACAGTAGTTTTCTTTCGAAGGATCACAGCATGTTGTACATGTGTGATGAAGTACCGGATGGCATGGCTATAAAAGTTGTGGATGTTACAGATGTAGCGAATCCGATTACTGTACACACATTCTCTTCAAATCCGGGAAACACTCCACACAACCCGTATGTAAAAGATGATATGCTGGTAATGGCGAATTACCAGGATGGAGTTTATATTTATGATATTGGCACACCTTCATTGCCTGCACTCATGGGTTTCTTTGATACACATCCTCAGAATACTCCCGGAACATATCCCAGTCCGGCTTACGCCGGAGCATGGGCCGCTTATACCGATTTACCAAGCGGAGTAATCCTGGCGAGTGATATGCAACTGGGTTTATTTGTGCTGGATATTTCACCCATTCTGAATGTAAAAAACAGTCCTGTAAAATCTGAAGCACTTTCCATTTACCCGAATCCTGCCGGAGATTTTGTAAAAATAAAATTACCGGAAACGAATCAGGCAATCAGCTCCGCGCAACTGAGTGATCTTTCCGGAAGAATCATCCGTACAATAAATTTTCCGAATTCAAGTTTATCCGAATGTAAATTAAGTGTTGATGATCTTGTCCCCGGCATTTATTTTGTGGACATAAAAACATCTTCTAAAACATACACCGGAAAAATTTGCGTCCGGTAAGTTGATTATCCATTCCAAATCCCTGGAGGGAAAAGCGGCAAATACTTAATTGTTAAATCGAGAACTGCGAATGAAAAAAATAATCGGAATAGCGACATTGGTGATGTTGTTCATGAATGCCTGTTCAAACAAGGAGTCTGAAAGCGGAACGATTCACGGAAAATTCAAAAACGCGAGCGGGATCACCGTCTATTTTCAAAAAATCGTTGAGAGCGGTGAGGAAACACTCGATTCCACAAAAACAGATGCTGACGGAAACTTCAGTCTGCGTAACCTTGCGACAGGGCTGGATTATTACATGGTACGTACCAATCCGGCCAATGTCATTTTTCTTGTGCTGAAAGGTGGAGAGAACATCGAATTATCAGGTGACGCCAATAACGTAGAGCAAACCTATACAGTAAAAGGTTCGGATGATTCTGAACTGCTCAAGGACCTCAGACAATATGAGAAGAATCTTGGCGATTCACTAAATAAAGTATATGCTACTTTTCGTGAAGAGAATCCTTACAGAAAAGATTCAGCGGGAGCTGCTTTGCAAAAACACTATTCGGAGACGATGTCTTCTTTTTCAAAAAAATTCATTGACAAACATTTGAATTCGATCGTATCGCTTTCCGCCACCAAATTTTTGAATCAACAAACCTCCATGGAATTGCTCGTGAAGCTGGAAACCACCTTATCC
>CAYMMN010000377.1:0-3586 GCA_964391495.1 uncultured Flavobacteriales bacterium
GACCAAGGAACATTTCATACAAACGGAGACAATCGGCACCATAACGGTTCACCATATCGTCAGGATTAACGACGTTGTGCCAGCGTTTTGACATTTTTTCAATTTCACTTCCGCAGAGGTATTTTCCATTCTCTAAAACGAATTCCGCATTTTCAAATTCAGGTCTCCACAACTTGAATTTTTCAATATCGAGTTCATCATTTTCAACAAGGTTAACATCCACGTGCAAAGCTGATGTTTCGTAATTTTTCCTCAGGCCGAATGACACATATGTATTTGAATCTTTCACCCTGTAAACAAAATTTGATCTTCCCTGAATCATTCCCTGATTGATCAATTTTTTCGCGGGCTCCTGAACAGGAATATATCCCAGATCATACAGAAATTTTGTCCAGAAACGAACATAGAGCAAATGTCCAGTGGCATGTTCAGCTCCACCCATGTAGAGATCTACATCCTGCCAGTAATTGAGTGCTTCTTTAGAGGCAAATTCTTTGTCGTTATTTGCATCCATATACCTCAGAAAATACCAGGAAGATCCGGCCCATCCGGGCATTGTAGTAGTTTCAAAATCGTACTTACCCTGATATTTCCAGTTCTTCGCTCTGGCCAATGGTGGTTCACCATCTTCAGTAGGAAGATACTTGTCTACTTCCGGAAGAATTACCGGCAAATCTTTTTCATCTACTGTGTAAGGAATTCCATCCTTATAATAAACCGGAATCGGTTCACCCCAATAGCGTTGTCTTCCAAAGATCGCGTCACGCAAACGGAAATTTACTTTTCCTGTTCCAATCTTTTTCTTTTCAATCTCTTCAATCGCCTTTCTTATTGCCTTTTTTACTTCCAGTCCGTTCAGGAAATCTGAATTCATGCACTTGCCTTCTTTGGCATCAAAGGATTGTTCCTGAACATCGATTCCTTCCGGTGATTCAATGACCTGAATGATGGGTAAACCAAAATGTTTAGCGAAGGCGTGATCACGTTCATCGTGACCGGGCACAGCCATTACAGCACCGGTTCCATAACCGGCTAACACATAATCTCCAATCCAGATTGGAATTGCCTTTCCTGTAAACGGATGTTCAGCATACGCTCCGGTGAAAACACCGGAAATACGTTTTACTTCGGTCATTCTTTCACGGTCGCTGCGATTCTTTGCTTCTTCAACATATTTCAGAACAGCGGGTCTTTGTTCATCCGTCGTGATTTCTGAAACAAGAGAATGTTCCGGTGCAAGGGTCATGAATGAGACTCCGAATATTGTATCCGGACGGGTGGTGAATACCTCGAAAGCCTTGGTAGCATTCATCACTTTAAATTCAAGCTGAGCTCCTTCACTTCTGCCGATCCAGTTGCGTTGTTGCTCTTTGAGTGAATCTGTCCAGTCGATTGTATCCAGATCATCGAGTAAGCGTTGCGCATACGCAGTAATACGCAGACTCCATTGTTTCATGAGTTTGCGTTCCACGGGATAACCTCCGCGTTCGCTCACTCCGTCTTTTACTTCTTCATTAGCCAGTACTGTTCCAAGGGCAGGACACCAGTTCACCGTTGTTTCGCTCAGAAAAGCGAGACGGTAGTCATGTAAAAATTCCTGTTGTGATGCTACAGAAAGTTCATTCCAATTTTTATTACCCGGCAGAGCTATTTTTCCAGTGTTGACTTTTTCGATCAAGGTGTCAATGGATTCCGCCTTGTTTGAATCGGGATTATACCAGGAATTGAACAGTTTGATAAAAATCCATTGCGTCCATTTGTAATAGGAAGGATCGCTTGTTCTGACTTCCCTGCTCCAATCAAAAGAAAAGCCAATGTTATCAAGTTGCTCCCTGTATCTGGCGATATTTTGTTCTGTGGTAATCGCAGGATGCGTTCCTGTTTGAATCGCGTATTGTTCAGCCGGCAATCCAAATGCGTCGTATCCCATCGGATGCAGAACATTAAATCCTTTCAGCCTTTTATAGCGGGAATATATATCCGAAGCGATATAACCAAGCGGGTGACCAACATGCAATCCTGCTCCGGAAGGATAGGGAAACATATCCAATACATAATATTTCGGTCTGGACGGATCAATAGCCGCCTTGTAAACCTGCTGTTCCTTCCAGCGGTTCTGCCATTTTTTTTCTACTGATTTGAAATTGTACTCCATTGTTATTGGTTCCGGGTTTCGGTTTTCGAGTTGGTTGTTGGTTGTTGGTTGTTGGTTTATTAGGACACTAGGTTATTGGAAGACCAGGATATCGAATTCACATAGTACCATATTCAATTCTGCATTCATTTAAAAGCTGAACTCGGAACTCAGAACTCGGAACCCTACAACTCTTTGCCAACATGCGAATGTAGAAAAATAAGACGACAGGTTGGATTTGGCGGGTTTGGGAGGGGGAATCTTTATGTACTTTCGTGATTCGAATTTTCATGGAAAAAGATCCCCAAAAAGACAGCAATAAGCGCTTACGTTCATCTTACGTTTCCGCTATCATCAGTATTTCACTGGTGCTTTTCATGCTCGGTTTGTTGGGTTTACTGGTCATTGATGCCCGGAAGATTTCAGACTATGTGAAGCAACATGTAGAATTGAACATATTCCTTCAGGATCAGGTTTCTGACGCGGATGTGCAGTCTTTTCGGGAGATGCTTCAGACAATGCCTTTTGTAAGCAACACGCGCTATGTATCGAAAGAAGAGGCTTTGGACAGCCTCAAAAAAGATCTTGGAGAAGGAGCCGTAAGCATGCTTGAGTCAAATCCATTACCTGCCACGATTGATATTAGTTTAAAAGCGGATTACGCGCAAACAGATAGCCTGCGACTCATCAGTGAATTGCTTTCACAAAATAAACTGGTGAGGGATGTAGTGTATCAGGAAACCGAAATCAGCAGGATGAATAAAAACTTCCGCACGGTTGCTTTGGTGATCCTCTTCTTTTGTTTGCTTCTGTTTGTTGTAGCCGTGGCTCTTATTCACAACACGATTCGCTTATCCATGTATTCCAAAAGATTTTTGATCAAGAGTATGCAACTGGTTGGGGCGACAAAAAATTTCATCCGCTGGCCTTTTATCAGAAAAAGTCTTGCTCACGGTTTGTATGCCGGCTTTGTAGCGGTTGTTCTTCTTGGAGGTATAGTTTATCTCATTGAAACAAGATTTCCTGTCCTTGGACAGTTGTCCGATTTGAACATCATGATTTTACTTTTTGGCTGCATACTTGTACTCGGCATTTTACTTTCCGGTTTGAGTACCTATTTCGCGGTAAATAAATATCTCCGGTTGAGAACAGAAGAGTTGTATTAAAGGTTTTTTGATCTGTCAGGCTCTTGTTGGAACAATCCTGAATCACAAAGCGCACAAAGGACCCACAAAGTCCTCTAAGATTTTCACCAAAATCCTCCTCGTGATCTTTGTGGAATCTTAGCGTACTCTGTGCTACAGGATTGGTTAAGCAGCCGTAACCATTCAATAATTTGAAATTCAAAAACGCCTAAAATCCTTCTTTTCTTGAATTTTCACCTTGTTTTCAGGTTGATTTGAGAGAAAACTGTATACTTGCAGCTCTATTCAGGTGAATTCAAAGAACATG
>CAYMMN010000378.1:0-3585 GCA_964391495.1 uncultured Flavobacteriales bacterium
AAAACTCAGTGGTGGAGGTTATTTTAAAATTGTGAATCAAAGTGTACCTGGGGCTCTTCATAATCTCGGTTATACAAAAACACAGATTAAAGAGATTGTCAATTATGCCAAAGGAAGCGGCAGTTTCCATGGTGCTCCTACAATCAATGTAGAAACACTGAAAGCAAAAGGATTCACCAAAGAAGATATTTCAAATCTTGAAAAAGCATCTGCAGGTGCTTTTGATATTCGTTTTATTTTCAATCGCTGGACATTGGGTGAAGCCTGTATGAATCGTCTGGGCATTTCCAATGAAACTGAATCGAAACCCGGATTCAATCTTCTGCATCACCTTGGATTTACAGAGGAACAAATTGAAGAAGCGAATGTGTATGTCTGCGGTACCATGACCGTTGAAGGCGCTCCTTACCTGAAGGATAAAGATCTTCCTGTTTTTGATTGTGCGAACAGATGTGGTAATACCGGACAGCGTTTCATTCAACCATTCGGACATATTCGTATGATGGCTGCAGTACAACCGTTCATTTCCGGAGCTATTTCAAAAACCATCAATCTTCCGAATGAATCCACAAAAGAAGACGTAAAGGAATGTTATGATTTGAGTTGGAAGCTTGGCTTGAAAGCAACGGCTTTGTATCGTGACGGATGTAAATTGTCTCAGCCACTGGCAACATCTTCCAAAAAGAAAGAAACCTCTACTAAGGAAGGAGCTGAAACCAAAGTGGAAAACATCATTTCCAATGAACCGCTTTCTGCCGAACAAGTCCTTGAAGCTGCCAGAAGAATTATCAACGAATCATCCGATACCAAATTCAAACGTCAGCTGAGCAATATCGTTCACCGCAAACGTTTGCCGGATAAACGTGGTGGCTTTACTCAAAAGGCGAAACTTGGCGGACATACTGTTTTTGTACGGACAGGTGAATATGGTGACGGTACTCTTGGAGAAATCTTCATCGACATGCACAAAGAAGGAGCATCCTTCCGTTCATTGATGAATTGTTTCGCGATTTCTGTTTCGATCGGTTTGCAATATGGTGTTCCGCTGGAAGAATTTGTGGAGAAATTTATTTTCACACGCTTTGAACCTTCCGGACCTGTGGATCATCCGAATATCAGGACCTCCACTTCTGTGATCGATTACATCTTCCGATTGTTAGCGCTTGAATATCTCGGTAGAGAAGACCTTGTACAAATTAAACCTGTAAAGAATGTTGCAAATCCGGCTACCAGTCCGGTTGTTCATACAAAGGAATCAGTTGTAAAGCATGAATTGAGTCCGGAGGTAAGTGCTGATCAAACCAATCAGTACCTCAGCAGCATGATGGGTGACGCTCCGGTTTGCTCCAATTGCGGACATATCACCATTCGTTCAGGCTCCTGCTACAAATGTCTGAACTGTGGAACAAGTCTGGGCTGCAGCTAAAAATTGTTTGTTTGACTGAAAAATGGCCCGGACAATTTGTTCGGGCCATTTTTTTTGAATCAGTTTTTATTAAAGAATGCAAAATTGGTTTAACCTGGAATTATTTTACAATGTGAAAATTGAAGTTTGGTGATTGCAATGCGCCATACAATCGCACCCAGATTGGAAGCAACATTTCTGTACCACGAGCCGTGGTAATATCACCAAGATCAATGATGTGTTTCCATCCGAATTCTTTTTCCAACACCGTTCTCACTTTTGTTTTCGCGTTGTTATCATTTCCTGAAAGAAACAAATCGTGATCTCCCGGAACCAATGCCGGATTCACCATAACTTTGCAATTGGTGGTGTTCAGTGTTTTTACTACAAATGCATCAGGATATGTGCGTTGAATTTGTTCTCCGACAGAATCCGTATTGCATACAGTAAGGGTAGGAGGAAAGCCTTTGGAGAAATCTAATGGATTTGAAATGTCAATGATGATTTTCCCTTTCAGATTCTCCGATCCTGCGAGCTTCATGACGTCAAGACTGGCATCTCCTTTTACACAATTAAAAATGATGTCTGAAAATTTAGCTGCATCCGCGAAAGTTCCCAATTTGCCCTTACCGCCGGTACTTTGAACCCACGCAACACCTTTTTCATTGCTATCGGTTCTCGAACCCATCATGACTTCATGACCATTTTCGATTAATTTTCCCGCAATGGTAGTCCCCACTGCCCCTGTTCCAAATACTGAATATTTCATGTTGTATATTTTTTTTAGTTTATGAATCAATTTAAAAGTACAATATATTAAATTCGAAATTCGCTCTCTAAAATCTAAAATCCCACCCACACTTCACACTCACACTCACACTCACACTCATTTTCCCTACCTTTACCCCACAAAAGTACACCATACTATTGAATAGTTAATAGCTGTCAAAAATGATAGTATCTAACAGAAATAGCTGAATTCCTGATTCATAACGAATTAATTTTTTAAAAATGATAGTTAACGGAAAAGAATACGAGCTGAAGCTTCACGGACAAACATTTCACTGTGCTTTGGATGTCACCATGAATTACATCGGAGGGAAATGGAAGACAGTTGTTATCTGGTATCTCCGGAAAGACAAGAAGCGATTCGGTGAATTGAAAAAACACATTCCTGATATCACGGAAAAGATGCTGAGTTTGACATTGCGCCAACTGGAATCTGATGGATTAGTTGAGCGTACAGTTTTCGCAGAGGTACCACCCAGAGTGGAGTACAGTCTGACAGCACATGGAAAATCACTGCTTCCCATGGTAGAAGAAATGGCAGCCTGGGGTCGCAAAAAGACAAAAGAGGAAGGGCAAATGGTAGAAGTGAACCGAAAGAAATCTGGTTCTAAAAAATGATCAGAGTTTCATTTTATCCAATTCGATAAAATACTCCTCCAGCTTTTGGGTACATTCAATGAAATTACTTTCTGATTCTCCGCTTTTACTGATTGTCCAATTCAGGAAATCTGTTTTGTTTTCCTTCAAAATATTTGTGTGCAGGACCAGGAGGTAAGATAATGGGAGCAGCAATTGTTGGCTGTTTTTTTGTTCCGGCGTTTTTGAAGTAATCTTCAATTCAGGACAAGCTTTATTCAAATATTTCTGAAACGTTGATTCCGCTTCTTTTCGGTTTCCTTTGAATTTTTCTCTGATCAATTGTGTGACTAAATTCCCCATTCCCTGTGAATCCAGTGGTATTGTTTCAATTTTATTTCCAGGATTGAGAGCATCCAGTCGTAAATTTGAATTCGCGAGTTTTCTCAGAATGTTGGGACCGGTTCTGTACTTTTTATCTTCAGAAATCTTTTTCCATTCTGACTTAGCCAGTTCATATAAATCATTTTGAACCGGACGAAAACCGAGCCTGTAGTAAAACCAAAACGCTCCCGACTGGATTCCTTCCGGGTTGTTCTTGCCGATCTGATAAGGTTCTGCTTCAAATACAGTAGCATTAAAGCGATGATGATACAGCCTGATGATCTGTGAATAAATCCAGGCCGATTCACCCCCGCGATATGGCGGGAAAATATTTATCCCGATTTTAGACTTATGACGGAAAATCCATCCGCCACCGTAGGCACAGGGCAAACCATTTTTGAAAGCCATATACCCTACATAAGCATCCAGAG
>CAYMMN010000379.1:0-3577 GCA_964391495.1 uncultured Flavobacteriales bacterium
ATTTTACCAACGGAGTGAGTATCGGTACACTTGCAGGTACAAATGCGGGTACAATCAACGCAACGATTCCTGCAGGAACAGTATTGGGAGGAAATTACCTTATTCGTGTCGTTAGTTCAAATCCGGTAGTGACAGGTTCAAATAATGGTACTAACCTGATTGTGCTGGCATCACCGGCCATTCCCGGTGCTATCAGTGGCAGTTCAACAGTTTGTCAGGGGCAGACTGGAGTTGTGTATTCTGTTCCGGCAATCGCGAATGCGACAGGTTATGCATGGTCATTACCTGCAGGAGCAAGCATTACTGCAGGATCAAATACGAATTCCATCACAGTGACTTTTTCAGCATTGGCAGTTTCAGGTTCCGTTACAGTTCAGGGGACGAATGCAGGTTGTAGTGGATCTGTTTCATCGCCATTTGCTGTTGTCGTAAATCCTATTCCTGTATTAAGTGCAATCACCGGTTCGAAAACTGCTTGCGCCGGGCAGAGTTCCTATGTTTATTCAGTTACAGCTACTGCAGGAACTACAGGTTTCAACTGGACACTACCTTCAGGAGCAACGATTAGCGCAGGAGCGAATACAAATACCATCACAGTGAATTATGCTTCAAATGCAGTTTCGGGTACACTGAGTGTATACGGGTCAAATTCCTGTGGGAATAGCACGACCGTTTCTTCCTTCATCAATGTTGTTCCACTTCCACAGACACCTGTGATCAGTGCGGGTGGTCCGACTACATTTTGTTCGGGTGGATCTGTACAACTTTCTTATGTTCCGACAGGAAATACAGTATACAACTGGAGACAGGATGGTGTTTTGATTCCGGGTGCAACTGCAAGCACATATAATGCAACTACTTCAGGCAACTATGATGTAATAGCTGATTCAATAAAACCATTCAGCCTCGCGCCTGCACTGGCTATTCCTGATTTCAATGCATGCGCGAATGCTACCAGCAGCATCGTGGTTTCAGGATATACCGGGACAGTTACTTCATCCGGCATCAGCGTTCGCATCAACATCACGCATACTTATGATGGTGATTTGAGTCTTGTTTTGGTTGCTCCGAATGGAATGATCCTCGGCTTAGCCAATCAGATTGGAAGCAGCGGGGACAATTTTACCAATACAGTTTTCTCGGATGCAGGAACAGCCCAGATCCCTGCAACCGGTGCTCCTTATACCGGAACTTACAAACCTTACACGGCAGTATTCAGCAATACTTGTGTGACTACGACTGCTACTTCGTTCGCTTCGCTTGGAGGAGGTTCTATCAACCCGAATGGAACATGGTCGCTCATCGCCTATGATTTAGCAAGTGTGGATGTTGGAACAATCAACGACTGGACCATTTCTTTCCCCTCATCCTTAAACAGCCCTTGTCCTAAAGTTTCAGCTACAATTCCTGTTACAGTAAATCCTGTTCCTGTGATTGTTTCGCTTTCACCTTCATCCGGATCAGTTGGAACTTCGGTAGTGATCAGTGGAAGCGGATTCTCCGGGGCAACCTCTGTGAGTTTTAATGGTACAAATGCAGCATTTGTAGTTGATAATTCTTCGCAGATTACTGCAACAGTCCCGGCAGGTGCAACGACTGGTAACATCACTGTAATCACTCCTTGTGGTACAGCTGTATCACCGATTACATTCACTGTCACTTCATCTCCCATTACTCTTAATCTGACGGTTTTGATAGAAGGATTTTATACAGGTGGTGGATTGATGAATGGTGTTTTATCTCCATCAGTTTGCGATACAGTAACGGTGAAACTTGCAAATGCGAGTACTCCATATGCATTTGTAACTACACAGAAAGCGACCGTTAATACATCCGGACAAGGCAGTTTTGTGTTTACCGGAATCAGTTCCGGTTCGTCATATTATGTAGTTGTTCAGCACAGGAATTCGTTGGAAACATGGAGCGCGAGTCCTGTAGTTTTCAGTGGCAGTTCAGTGAGCTACAATTTCTCAAGCGCTTTGAATCAGGCGTTCGGATCCAATCAAATTCTTGTTTCACCCGGATTCTATGCAATTCGTAGTGGTGATGTCAATCAGGATGGTGTGATTGAGAACACGGATTTTACTTCTATCCAAAATAACTCACAGCTCTTCACCGCAGGATATTTTCCCGGAGATATCACAGGAGACAACCTGATTGAATCTGCGGATTATTCATTGATAGAAAATAATTCTCAGCTCTTGCTGATGGTCGCGCATCCCTGAAGAAGGGGTTTATTCTTCTTTTGGATTTTTTAAAAGAAGTTTGTTCAATGCCACACAGAAGCAGCAACCACAAAAGTCGCGAAGACTATACTTGCTATTCCATTCGTAGTAAAGAAGGCAAGGTTTACTTTGCTCAGATCATCCGGCTTAATCAAAGTGTGCTGATAAATCACCAAAGCCGCGAATAAAGCGGCTCCCACCCAATACAGGTTTCCGAATGTGCCTTCAATGCCGGCGACAATCACAAAAAGAATGCTGAGAAAATGTAGCACTGAAGAAAAGATCAAAGCGTTTTTTCTTCCAAAGAAAGTCGGGATAGAATAGAGTTTTTCTGATTTGTCAAATTCATCATCCTGCAATGCATAGATGATATCAAATCCGCTCACCCATGTTATTACTGTAAAAGAGAAAAATAAAGGCAGCCAGTCGAAACGGCTGGTGATCGCGAGGTACGCTCCGATTGGTGCCAGTGACAAACCTAGTCCAAGCACAAGATGACAAAGCCAGGTAAATCTTTTTGTATAGGAATAACCCAACACGACAAGCAAAGCAACAGGAGAAAGATAAAAGCAAATTGGATTGATGAAATAAGTAGTTACCACAAAAAGCACTGAACTGAGTATTACAAGAGATAGTGCGGCGGATGCTGAAATTGTTCCTGCGGGAATTTCTCTCACTTTCGTTCTCGCGTTTTTTGCATCAATGGCTCTGTCGGCCCAGCGATTGAAAGCCATCGCGGAAGTACGTGCCAGCACCATGCACAGGATGACTTTTAACAAGAGCCAGACATCCGGATGGCTGTCGGGCTGAATAGCTCCCAATGTATATCCAATGGCGGCGAATGGCAGTGCAAACACCGTGTGGCTGAATTTGACTAAGGAGAGATAATTTTTTAGTGTTCTGATCACGACTCTGAATTCGGAGCGCTAATGTAGGGAATTCGTAATTTATAGCGGGCCGCAAATAAAAAATGATGGCCTGGCCATCATTTTCTGTTCTATCTGAGATTTTCTTTTTATAGAATAATCAGTTTGTTGATTTTAATGGGCTTACCATCGAGGAGGAGGGAGCAATTGTACATTCCTGAAGTCCAGCTGTCACTGTTCAGATCAATGGTATTTGCTTTGTCTTTTATTGAGATCCTTTTGATTTCCGCACCAACAAGATCGGTGATCACGATATCCGCTCTGTGATAATTTCCTGCTGTTGTCAGATCGTAATGAAGTGTTGTTGCATGTTCAAACGGATTCGGATAAGCTCCGAAATTTACATTCGCGTATTCATCCAATTCATCGATTCCAACAGTACAACCTTTTACCACACCGTAAGCATTCACTTTTCCATATCCCCAG
>CAYMMN010000380.1:0-3572 GCA_964391495.1 uncultured Flavobacteriales bacterium
CGAATAATTACGGATCATTCCAGTTTCCTGAAAAGTTAATTCCTCTTGCCATAAATAATATCCGGAATATGCGTTCCGTACCTGTTTATGGAAAAGGTGAAAATATCCGCGACTGGTTGTTCGTTGAAGATCATGCAACAGCGATTGATGTAATTTTCCATAAAGCCAAAATTGGTTCAACTTATAATATTGGTGGTCATAACGAATGGAAAAATATTGATCTCATTCATGCACTTTGCAAAATCATGGATAAGAAACTGAACAGACCGGAAGGGACTTCCGAGAAGCTGATCACCTTCGTAAAAGACAGGGCCGGACATGATTTGCGTTATGCTATTGATGCATCAAAAATAAAACGTGAACTCGGATGGGCACCTTCATTGCAATTTGAAGAAGGTCTTGAAAAAACTGTTGACTGGTATCTCTCAAATGAAGACTGGGTAAAAAGACTGACTTCTGGAGAATACCTTCATTATTACGAAAATCAGTATACACACCGTTGAACCTTTTTATTTGCACTTCTAACCATTCCATTACCGAAAATGTACGAAACCCCTTTTCATTCGCAAGATCTGAGTAAATTCTCCTTTTTGGTAACAGGTGGTTCCGGGTTCATTGGCTCCAACCTGGTAACGTATCTTTTAAAATACAATGCCGGAAAAGTCAGAGTGCTCGACAACCTTTTGACAAGTTCCATTGAAAATATTAAACCCTTTCTGGGCTTGCCTAATTTTGAATTTATCGAAGGAGATATCAGAGATACGGCAACATGTGAAAAGGCATGCCAGGGTATTGATCTTGTTTCGCATCAGGCAGCGCTTGGCTCAGTGCCACGTTCTGTAAAAGATCCACAGGCAACGCACTCCATCAACTCAAAAGGTTTTCTGAATATGCTTGTTGCGGCTCGTGATGCCCGTGTGAAACGTTTTGTATATGCCAGCTCCTCTTCTGTATATGGTGATCATCCGGTACTACCTAAGAAAGAAAACGAGACAGGAAATCCGTTGTCACCGTACGCGGTAAGTAAAAAGACAAATGAATTGTACGCGAAAGTATTTGCATCTACATACAACATGGAAATCGCAGGACTACGGTATTTCAATGTCTTCGGACCCAATCAAAGCCCTGAAGGCCCGTATGCTGCTGTGATTCCTTTGTTCATGCAAGCAGTCATCGATCACAAATCACCCTTCATTGATGGTGACGGAGATCAAACCCGTGATTTTACTTTTGTGGAAAATGCTGTTCAAGCAAATATTTGCGCGATGCTCAGCACCAATAAAAACGCGATGAACCAGGTGTATAATGTCGCTGTTGGTGAAAAAGCATCTGTAAATGAACTCTTCAGTCTAATCGCGAAACTCACCAACTCCGATCTGAAACCAACATATCGTGAAACCAGAGCGGGTGATATTCGTGATTCACTGGCCGATATTTCAAAAGCAAAAGAACTGATAGGATACAATCCAACAGTTCGTATAGGAGAAGGATTGAAGATTACTTTTGACTGGTTCAGGACATCAGGAATAAACTCCAAAGGATAATGGGACTTTTCGGAAACCTGTTTTCAGGAAAACCAAAGGAACCGGATTTTCCGCTCCTGCCCGACTATTCAGGAATTATCACGGATATCCATTCTCATCTCATTCCGGGCATTGATGATGGTGTAAAGACTCTCGAAGAATCAATTGCGATGATCCGTGGATTCTCAGCGCTTGGTTTTAAAAAGCTGGTCACTACTCCGCACATCATGAGTGATTTTTACAGGAACACTCCGGACATCATTCTCGGTGGTCTTGACAAGGTTCGAGAAGCAATTCTTGCGGAAGGAATTCCCATCACGATTGATGCCGCTGCTGAATATTATCTCGACGAGGTGCTGATGAAAAAAATTCAGACAGAAAAACTTCTTACAATCGGAAATAAATATGTCCTGTTTGAAATTTCCTATGTGAATCCGCCTGATAATTTATACAATGTAATTTTCGAACTCAACATAAAAGGATACAAGCCTATCCTTGCTCATCCTGAACGTTATCCCTTTTATTATTCAAAATTTGAAGAGTACTATAAAATAAAGGAAGCCGGAGCACTTTTACAATTGAACACGAATTCCCTTGTAGGGTATTATGGACTTGGAGCCAAAAAGATAGCGGAACGAATGATCGACGAAAAGATGATTGATTTCATCGGTAGCGATTTGCATGGCGACAGACACCTGGAAGCATTACAAAAAACGGTGAAGGAAAAATATCTCTCCAAACTGTTTTCACAAGGGCTTATGAATTTATCCCTCTGATAGCAGCGGACAGCATTGCTCTATAAAAATTCCCAAAAGTTACATGCTGCTTACCTCTACCGGTTTCATCGAGGCAATAAAATCATCAAACAGATATACACTGTCATGAGGTCCCGGTGCGGATTCAGGATGGTATTGCACGCTAAAAGCCACGGCGTCTTTTACCCTGATCCCTTCGATCGTTCCATCATTTAAATTCACGTGTGTGATCTGTACACGGTCGGAGTTTTTTACATCTTCAGCCTTGATCGCGAAACCGTGATTTTGAGAAGTGATTTCACATCTTCCTGTAATCAGGTTTTTCACCGGATGATTAATTCCTCTGTGACCATTAAACATTTTATAGGTACTGATTCCACAAGCTTCAGCAAGTAACTGGTGTCCGAGGCAAATTCCGAAAACAGGGATATGGTCGTTCAGGATATGTTTTATTGTTTGAACAGCCTCCGGCATCACAGAAGGATCTCCGGGTCCGTTGGACAATAAAATACCATCCGGATTCCAGGCTTTGATCTCTTCAAATTGAGCATTGAATGGGAATACTCTGAGATAACAATCCCGGTTGATGAGATTGCGAAGGATATTTTTCTTCACACCGAAATCCATCACCGCAACTTTCTTTCGGGCGGATGGATTTCCAAGGAAATACGCTTTTTCGGTACTGACTTTTGATGACAACTCCAGCCCTTCCATGGAAGGAACTTTGTCAAGCAGTTTTTTCAGTTCAGCGATGTCTGAAATTTCAGATGACACAATGCAGTTCATCGCACCCTTGTTACGGATGTGTCTCACAACTGCCCGTGTGTCGATGTCATCAATGGCGACTTTATTTTGCTGAATGAAGTAATCCTGAATTGAAGAGACAGCACTCTTTCTGGAATATTGAACATTGAAAGATCTGCAGACCAGTCCGGCAATCTTGATATTTTCGCTCTCTATTTCATCGGAATGAATACCATAATTTCCGATGTGAACATGAGTTGCCACCAGGATTTGTCCGAAATAGGAAGGATCGGTAAAAATCTCCTGGTAGCCTGTCATTCCGGTATTAAAACAAATTTCCCCGGAAGTGGTGCCGATAGCCCCTGCAGCTTTCCCGTGGAAAACGGTACCATCTGCTAATAAAAGTATTGCTGGTTTCTTTTCAGTGTATTTCATGGATGCCGGAAATCAAAGGTACGGTTTTCATTTTTTTCGTCTTCCACTGTTTAAAACTTTGGGGGTTTCAACAACCCAAAGGCCAAAAAAAAAGGATAAAACGTTCGTTTTATCC
>CAYMMN010000381.1:0-3531 GCA_964391495.1 uncultured Flavobacteriales bacterium
ATAACCTTTGCGTCCTTTGCGCCTTTGCGCGAAAAAATTTCTCGCAAAGGCGCAAAGGACGCAGAGATTAGGAATTCTTCTCAGGGAAAGTAGTCCGGAAAATATAATCCCAGACCTTGGAACTCACACCATAACCATTATTCATGTCTTTGTAATGATGCAACATGTGATGGTGCTTGAGATTCAGCCAGAATTTACTTTTAAAATTAAAATGATGAATGGCATAATGCGTCATGTCGTAAAACAAATAACCGGCGATAAAGCCGATAAAAAACGGCGCGACATGTTCCACACCCAGCATCATACGAAACATAAAATAAAATAAAGCAGCCAATGGAATACTCACGGTCGGAACCATCACCAATCGTTTGCTGTCGCTCGGATAATCATGATGCACACCGTGGAAAATAAAATGTATCCGCTCTCCTATTTTACCCGGAGGCATCCAGTGAAAAACAAAACGGTGCATGACATACTCTGACAATGTCCAGACTGCAAGTCCATACGCGATGTAAGCTGCAATGCCGGCAAAACCAAGCTGGTAAATAAAAATACTCTGGTATCCGAAATATAAAATTACCGGAACGAAAATGAACAGCGGTACTGTAAAATGAATCCGCGTCAATGATTCAAGTACGGGATTTTCAAACATCCGTACTGTTTCGTCTTTGTTACTGACAAAATTCTTAGCCATGATTGTGAAGAGGGTAAGCAAAATTAAGGTAAAAGCACCAAAAAAAACAAGTGGGGACCTGGATTTTGATGATTTTTATGATTTCATAAAAAGCTCATGAAATAAAACGCAGGTATTCAATTAAACTGATGAAATGTTAAGATCTTATCGCACAATCGTCACACGCCCTGTAACGACTTGTTTTTCAAATTTCGGGTCTTTCAGATCAACTCTGTAAACATAAACCCCATCATGCGCAGGATGAGTGGAACCGTTAACACTTCCGTCCCAGGGTTTATTTTTATTCCCTTCAAAAATTTTCTCACCCCAGCGGTCCCAGATGCTGAACTCATAATCACCCAGACTCGCTCCTATCGGTGACCAGGTTTCATTCACGAGATCTCCGTTTGGTGTAAATGAGTTCGGATAAAAAACGGAAATATCTTCCTGCACAATAATTCTGTAACGCAAAGTATCATAACAACCTGTAGGGCTCTTGGTCACCAACATTACATCATAAGTTCCCGGGGTCTGGAAGGTGTGCACAGGATTCAGCACATTCGTCGTGTCTCCGTCGCTGAAATACCAGGTATGAGAAGTCGCGAATGTACTTTGGTTCAGAAACTGTACGGTATTGTTGAAGGTGGATGGATCTTCCGGAGAAAAAACAAAATCAGCATTCGGACCGGGCAAGACCTGCACAAGCAATGAATCTGCTCTCGGTGTTGAACCACACTGATCCGTTATGGTCACACTGTGATAAGCGGTACTTTGCGGGAAAATCAAAATGGAATTAGTATCCTGAATACTCTCCTCCCAAATATAACTGTACGGTCCTCCGTCACCTCCGGAAGGAAGTGCGGTAAGAGTAACCGGTGTACCCGGACAAACATTATTCGCGCCGTTCACCTGCACCGAAAGCGCAGGGAAAGTGGAGATCTGTACGACGTTGGAATTCGCTGTGGTTTGTGTTACACAGGGTGATGATGATGTCATTACCACACTCACCAGATCACCCTGCTGAAAGGTATTGGATTGATAAGAACTTCCGCTACCGACAGAACTACCATTTACCTGCCAGTCGTAAACCGGATTGGTACCACCATCCACAGGCTGGGCTGTTATGTTTACCGTTTGTCCCTGACAGATCGTTGTTCCGGGAGATGCGGAAATACTTACAGCCGGTGTAACATAGGCAGACAAGGCGGCAATGTAATTGTTCGATTGCACAACAGGAACTGTCGCGCATGCACTGTTGGATGTAAGCGTTGCCACGATGATGTCTCCGTTTTGTAAGGCGAGAGAAATGGTATCGTTGTTGGTTCCCACTGCTGTTCCGTTCTGCGTCCAGCTGATCAACGGCGCAGACCCTCCATTCGTGAATGAAGCGACTAACTGTATGATATCACCTACACACAAACCTGCTGTCGCAGGTGCAACGGAAATGGTTGGTGCAACAGTCGCGTTTACATTCACAACAACATTCGCAGTATCAGATGGAACTACCGCGCAACTGAGTGAAGATTGAACAATCACGCTGACTGAATCATGATCACTTAACGTAGATGATGAAAACAAACTGTCTGTATCCGATTGCACTACACCATTGATGTACCAGGAGAAAACCGGAGCACTACCGGTCCCTGTAGAACTTGCAGTGAATGAAATCAAATCACCCTGACACACCGAAGCGGAAGGGGCCGCTGAAAAAACAACAGCCGGCGACGCGGCCGGACTCACACTGATGATTGAATAAGATGAAGCATTGCTCGTGCTTGTACAAGGAGCGGTTGATGTAAGCGCGACACTCACTGAATCTCCATTTGCAGGATGGAGGAAGGAAAATGTAGAATCCGATGAAGCTGCTCCCGCAGGAATTCCATTCACAAACCATTGGAAGGAAGGATTACTTCCACCGTATGTAGAAGTAGCTGTATAACGAACAGAATCACCCTGGCAAATCGCACCGGATGGATTGGCTGAAATACTTACCAGCGGAGTTGCAGGAGTCGTCAATGCGACATGGACTGTGTCATTACCCGTAGGAGTAGCAACACAACTCAGAGATGAAGTCATCACTACACCAATTACTGTATCCGTAGCGGTGATGGTTGTTGTAAACGTAGAGGCATTCGCTCCACCGATATTCGCTCCGTTCACACTCCATTGATATGTTGGTGTTGAGCCGCCATTAAATTGAGTGGTTGAAAAAGTAACCGATGATCCGGGACATACTGTTGTATCCGGAGAAATACTCACCGAAGGAGAAACAGCATTGGTTACATTCACAAAAACAGACGCGGTATCAATGGTCGGAGATGCACAGGAAGAATTTGAATTCATCACTACCTGCACAAGGCTTCCGTTATTTAAGTTGTGATAAGCCAATGAATCCGCGCTGCCGCTTTGCACTTGTGTTCCGTCGACGTACCAGGTATATGTCGGCGTGGATCCTCCGTTCGTCGGTGCGGCATAAAAATGCATCGTATCACCCGGACAAATCGCGCTGACCGGAACTGTGGACAAAGCTACCGTCGCGGCATTCAAGCCATCGACAGTCAGCGTAAGAGTAGAATCAAAAATGCAACCTGCGTTACTGTAATTCAATGTCACCGGATAAGAACCCTGAATTGCGTACGTGATGATGGGTTGTTTGTTATTCTGGATTGCTCCACCCGGAGCACTCGATCCCGGCAATGTCCAATCATAGCTTGCCACTGCTCCACCTCCGGCACCAAACAAAGTTACAGGCTGATTGATACAAACAGGATTCTGACTAAAAGAAAATCCGGGATTCACATTCGGCGTAACAGTAACCGTTGAAGTGCCACTGGCAGTCGTTCCGCAGGCATCTGTAA
>CAYMMN010000382.1:0-3527 GCA_964391495.1 uncultured Flavobacteriales bacterium
ATTGAAGCTTGTTAATGAGCAAGGGAAAATCCTTCCTCGTCGTCTTACCGGCACCTCGCTGAAATATCAGCGTCACGTCGGACAGGCAATTAAAAGGGCACGCCACCTGGCATTGATGCCTTATGTATCTGATCTTTTAAAATAAGGAGGCTGAGCAATGGAAGTTATCTTAAAACAAGACATGGACAATCTGGGCTATGCTGACGAAATCGTTAAGGTCCGCCCGGGTTATGCACGCAACTACCTCATTCCGCGTAGCCTTGCTATTATTGCTAACGAAGAGAACCGTAAGGTCCTGGCTGAAACCCAAAAACAACGTGCACACAAAGCACAAAAAATAAAGGGCGATGCTGAATCTGTAGCTAAACAACTTGAAGCAATCACTCTTAAGATTGGTGCTAAAGTTGGTGAAAGCGGAAAGATCTATGGTTCTGTTACTGCTTTACAGCTTGCTGACGCTTTGTCTAAGCATGGTGTAAATGTTGATCGTAAAAAGATCCACCTCGATACTGAACACATTAAATCTCTCGGTACTTATACTGCAGTTGTTAACCTTCACAAAGACGTGAAAGCGAAAGTAAATTTCGAAGTTATCGCTGAGTAATATTACTGTCAGTCAAAAAGAAAAAGACGTCTGTATTACAGACGTCTTTTTTTTGTGGGTTATTTTTAAGTTTTTTCTGATCAATAAAAGGTGTTATTCATACCTCAGGGCTTCAATCGGATCAAGACGTGCGGCTTTGGAAGCAGGGTAATAACCTGAAAGTATTCCTACCACAAAGCAGATCACCAGTCCGGTTGTAATCCAGAGCCATGGAACAATGAAGCCTGAGTCAAGGAGTGATGACATCAGATTACCGATGAGGATTCCAAGGATCACACCCAGAATACCGCCCATCTGACAAATCAAAATTGCTTCGAAAAGAAACTGCCTGCGGATAGCGGATGGTGTCGCGCCAATTGCCTTGCGGATACCGATTTCCCGGGTCCGTTCAGTAACACTTACAAGCATAATATTCATCAGTCCGATTGCAGCTCCGAGCAGTGTAATGGCGCCGACAATGAATGCAATGTATTTCATAAAGACCAGCTGTGAAATAAAGAGGTTGGCCAGACTGTCGCTTTGTGTAATCTCAAATGAACTGTCTTCTCCAATCGGAACTCCACGTATGATCCGGAATAAACCGGTTGCTTCACTCACCGCCGGTTCCATCATCCCAATGTCTTTTACACTCACATTGATCGCGAAGGACATGTCGGGCCGGTTAAAGTTTTGTTTGACATTGAACAAAGGGAGTATACATACATTGTCACCTCCAAATCCCATGGAAGAACCTTTCTCTTTCAATGTACCGATCACACGGTACTTGTTCACTCCAACAGAAATAATTTTATCAATCGGGTCCTGATCGGGAAATAATTTATCCATTATTTCTTTTCCAATCACCACCACGTTGGCTCCGAATTGTATTTCCTGTGGAGAAAAATTTCTACCCCGATCAACAGTGTATCCTGTTGTGACAAGGTAATTTTCATTTCCACCCATGACCAAAACATTCGGGTTGGTCTTCTTGTCGTTGAATTTAATAGTGGAAATCCTGGAGGCAACAGTCGAAATAGAAACTGTTGCAGGGAAATGGTATTCGTCAGCGAAACGGATGGCCTGATGGTAATCAATCGGTTTAAAACGCTTGGGTCGTTTCCCTTTATTACCGACACGAATGTGCATCCCCCGATTTTGAATCGTAAAGGAGTTTGCACCCATACTTGAAAAATTATCACTGATCGAACCCATGATGGCATCCACTGCGGTGAGCATACCTACCAGTGCCATGATGCCAATCGCGATAATCAGCGCGGTGAGTATGGTTCTCAGCAGCTGACTGCGAATACTTCCGAATGCTACTTTAATATTTTCGCGAATATCCATTTCGAATGGGTGTGAAAGTACGAAATTGAATTCCAGTGGAGAAAATAAGATGCCGTTAAACTGTGTTAAGTTTAAAATTAATTAAAGTACGATTCGTTTAAATTGAAGTGCCCGGATTTTGTAAAAGATACTCATTCACGAATCAAATTAAACTTCATGACAGAACCCTGAATTTATCATGGATAATACAATTTAAGAGAGGTGAATTACAAAAAAATGGCTAAATTGACTGAAAATCAATGATTCCTGTAAGAAATCTCCGGATAAATCAAACTTTGGTTCTTAAAATCTCGTATCTTTGCATAAACTAGAAATTAATCCTAAAAAAATAAACTCATCATCATGAAAAAATTCCTCGCCATTCTTTCCTTGGTATGTTTCGTGGCTTTTGCGAGTCATGCACAAACTCCACAACCTACTGCACCTGCTGCGAAAAAAGAAGTTTCTGTTGCTAAGTCGGATGAAAGTACAGCAACTCCTGCCTGCTGCTCCAAAGCAAACAAAGCTTGTTGCAAAAACAATTCAGCTGCAAAAAATTGCACTCCTGAACAAAAAGCTGAATGTGCTAAAGCTGGAGCTGAAGCTAAAGTAGAAAAAGCTCAGGTGAAATCTCAGCCTGATAAAGTTCAGTCGGCTCCGGATTCAAAATAATATTGATAAGCTTTCAAAAAAAACGCCTCATGTTGAGGCGTTTTTTTTTGGGTTTTATTTTTTTCAAAATGACATAAAAGACAAAGTCAAAACAGACGTGTCAATTCATCCAGTGATTTTATTTCGAAGGTGACGCTGTCGGTGTGAGGAATTTCAAAGGGATTAAAATAAACAGTGTCCCAACCTGCATTTCGTGCTCCCGCAATATCGACATCAAGCCCGTCGCCAATCATTACACACTCATCCGCGCTAGCGCCTGCTTTTTGCATTGAATAATTGAAGATGTTGATGTCTGGTTTCTTGTATCCGGTGTGTTCACTGATAATTATTTCCACAAAATATTTTTCCAGATCTGAAGCCTGCAATTTGATTTCCTGTGCTTCTACGAATCCATTGGTAATAATGTGAAGAGTGTATTTCGAAGAGAGGTAATTCAGTGTTTCGTGTGCATGTGGAAATAAATGAGTTTTGCGTGGACTGATACGCAGGTACTCATCAGGCAGTTCATTTGGCGCGGTTTCCGCATCAAGACCCATGTCCCAGAATGTAAGTTGAAATCGCTTATCCCTGAGAGTGGCTTTGTCGATTTTTCCTAGCCTGTATTCATCCCACATCATCGCGTTCCGCTCTTTATACTTCTCTAAAAAGAATTCCAGCGAACTCACTCCAAGCTTTTGCAAATCATATTTTTGATAAAGCTCTGTCAACGCTTCTGTTGAATTTCTTTCGAAATCCCAAAGCGTATTGTCGAGATCAAAAAAAAGATGCCTGTACTTACTCATTTGATAATTTCATTGATCGAACGAACGTGCAAGAGTTCAAACATGGTGGTCATCAGCAAGGACCAGGAAGTGATAGAAACGAACATATAGAAAATAATCTTCCTGTTGTTTTTTTCAA
This sequence comes from uncultured Flavobacteriales bacterium, assembly GCA_964391495.1. GTDB lineage: Bacteria > Bacteroidota > Bacteroidia > AKYH767-A > 2013-40CM-41-45 > JADKJP01. Next base: position 3,482 of record CAYMMN010000382.1, read on the forward strand.
GTCGGGTCATGAAAAATGTACCTAGTGGAATTGAAAACAATATGGG
>CAYMMN010000383.1:0-3510 GCA_964391495.1 uncultured Flavobacteriales bacterium
ATCTCCCGATTACTTGCAGTAGCCTTTCTCGTCTTTGCTTTTGCCCAGCCATATATTCCTCAAAATAAGGATATTAAGCGAAAATCTTCACGCAAAGTGAGTATTTTCATTGATAATTCTTTTAGCATGGAAGCTGTTGGAAAAGAAGGTAGTCTTTTTACACTTGCACAGAAAAAAGCGCACGAAATCGCTATGGCTTTTGCACCGAGCGACCAGTTTCAATTGCTGACGAATGATTTTGAAGCACGTCATCAGCGGTTGTTGAGCCGAGAAGAATTTTTACTTGAAATAGATCAACTCCATCCGGGCCCTGCAGTCAAATCTCTGCCGGAAATAGTCCTCAGACAACACGATGCTTTATTTAGTGGTAATGCGGATGTAAACAGCGATCATATAGCATACATCCTATCTGATTTTCAGCGCAGCCAGATGAATCCTGAAAATCTAAAGTCAGATACTACGCTTCAATTAAATTTCGTACCGCTCAGTGCCAGTCTTCAACAGAATGTCTATATCGATACCTGCTACATCAACACTCCTTTTATACAACTGAACTCAAACAACGAATTAGTTGTACGCATCAAAAACAACAGCGAAAAAGAAATTGAGAACATTCCATTAAAGCTGACCATCAATGGCGTTCAGAAATCGCTTGCAAGCGTTAGCCTGAGTGGTAATGCTGTAACAGATATTCGTCTATCTTTTACAATTTCACAAGCGGGATGGCAAAATGCTGAGTTATCAATCACTGACTATCCAGTTACTTTTGATGACAATTATTATTTCACTTTCAAAGTCAGACCATCCATTCAGCTTTTGGCGATCAACGGGAAAGAAGAAAGTCAAAACCTTCTCGCCCTTTTCGGTAATGACCCTTATTTTGTTTTTAAAAATACCAACGCCGTTCAGGTTGATTATTCTTCATTCAGAAATAATCAAATGATCATACTCAATGAAGTACAAGAGTTGTCTTCCGGATTGTCGCAGGAATTGAGAAGATACGTTCTGCAGGGTGGAGAATTATTTATTATTCCATCACCGGAAGCTGATTTGAATTCCTACAGAGAATTAATGGAGCCAATGGGTGCTCCGGTATATCTGACCATGAACCGTGGCGATGAAAAGGTTACTAAAATTGAAAAGGATCACAATTTATTCAAGGATGTGTTCGAAAAAAATAAAAACCTTCCTGAAAATCTTGATTTGCCATTGGTGAGTGCCTACTATTCCCTTTCCAAATCAAGTAAAAACCGGGAAGAAGCTTTGCTTAAACTTCAGAGCGGAAATACATTCCTGGGAATGAGTAACTATGGGAATGGCCAGGTGTATTTCCTTGCAGTACCATTGGGAAAAGAGTTCAGTAACTTTTCACGGCACGCCTTGTTTGTTCCCATTTTCATCAAATCCGCTTTAACCGGAGCATCTGAAATCAGTGCTCCACTTATCATTGGCAGAAATCAGGAAATTACTTTCAAAGACAGTGTATTCCCCGGAGATAATATTTTACACCTGGTGAATAAGGATTTGCAATTCGACATCATTCCTGAAATCCGGAGAATGGAAAATAGTATGGTGCTATCGGTACACGATCAGATTCAGTCCTCCGGTACCTACGAAATCAGGGCAGAAAAATCCATGCTTTCCGGGGTTTCATTTAACTACGATCGCACTGAATCAGATCTGACCTGTTATTCTCAGGACGAACTGGAAAATTTAATGCAGGCATCTAATGGTAAGAACTTTAATATCATCCAGGCTCAGGGAAAAGATCTCACGCATTCACTCACTCAAATGAATGATGGAAGACAATTGTGGAAATACTGTATTCTGTTTGTCCTTGTTTTCCTGGCCTGTGAAATTTTACTGGTTCGATTCTTCCGTTCCTGATAATCCATAAAAATTCATCATCATGAAAATCCTGATCAAAGAAGTCACTCTGGTAAAACCCGGTTCTTCTGATTCCGGATCTGTACACGATGTTCTCATTGTTGATGGGATCATTCAGAAAATCGCTGCACCCGGATCTCTAAGTTTGAATGACGGAGAAATAATTCCGGCAAAAAATAAGTACCTGTCGGCGGGCTGGTTTGATCTCCATGTAAATTTCAGAGAACCTGGACATGAATACAAAGAAGATTTAATCAGCGGATGCAAAGCCGCTGCCCAGGGTGGTTTTACCGGCGTCTTGTGCATGCCTTCTACTTCCCCTCCTATCCATACCAAATCGGAAGTAGAGTTTGTCCTGAATAAAACAAAGCACGAACTGGTGGAAGTTCATGTTGCTGGCACATTATCACATCAACGGGAAGGCAAAGACCTGAGTGAAATGTATGATATGTCAACTGCAGGTGCAATTGCTTTCACTGACGACAAACGTGCAGTTCAGGATGCAGGATTAATGACAAGGGCTCTTTTGTATGCAAAAAATTTCGGTGGACGAATATTTTCATTCGCTGATGATCTTTCTCTTTCAGTAAAAGGACAAATGAATGAAGGAATAACAAGTACTATCCTTGGGCTGAAAGGAATCCCTTCCATCGCGGAAGAAGTGATGATCAGTCGCGACCTTCAATTAACGGCATACACGGAATCATCAATACATTTTTCTACTGTTACTACAAAAGCGGCTACGAATTTGATTCGTGAAGCAAAACAAAGAGGTCTCAATGTAAGTGCAGATGTTTCAGCACTGCATTTAGCCATGGATGATAGCGAATTGTCTGACTTCAATACTCTGTTAAAAGTAAAACCACCATTACGTACTTCAGATGATATAGAAGCATTAATTGAAGGACTGAATGATGGAACCATATCAGCTATTTGTTCTGATCATAGCCCTGAAGATCCGGAAAATAAAGTAAAAGAATTTGACCTTGCCTCTTTTGGTGCCTCCGGATTGGAAACCGCTTTTGGCGCGGCTTGTAAGGCGATAGGAAAAAAAGTAAGTCTTGATGTATTGATCGACAAATTTTCAAATGGCCCACGAAGAGTTTTGGGTTTATCGGAAATCAAAATCGAAGAAGGAGCGAAAGCAAACCTTACCTTATTTGATCCAAACCTTGAATGGACTGTCGATGATACAAAGTTCAAGTCTAAATCAATGAATAATCCATTTACCGGAAAGGAACTGAAAGGTAAAGCTGTTGCGGTAATAAACCGTGATCAACTCCAAATTTGTTCCTGAAGTTTACGTATATGAAAGTATTGATGGTGTGCCTGGGAAACATTTGTCGGTCTCCAATGGCAGAAGGAATTTTAAGAAAGCTTGCTAAGGATAAGAATATCCAAATGGAAGTAGATTCAGCAGGTACCGGAAACTGGCATTCAGGTGAAGCTCCTGATCGTCGGGCCATTGCCACAGCTTCCAGATTTGGCGTAGATATTTCGAAATTAGTAGCCAGACAATTCAATCAAGGTGATTTCTCCCGTTTCGATAAAATTTTTGTAATGGATCAATCCAACTACCGCGATGTAGAAAAATTGGCGAAATCAAACGACTCGACGACCAAG
>CAYMMN010000384.1:0-3495 GCA_964391495.1 uncultured Flavobacteriales bacterium
CCCACGGTTGGAATCGCCACTTTGAAAAGATCAGGTCTTTGTGTCATTACTGCTCCGACCAGCAAACCACCATTGGAACGTCCATTGATTCCGAGTTTCTCAGGATTGGTGTATTTTTCTTTGATCAGATATTCCGCTGCTGCGATAAAGTCATCAAAAACATTTTGCTTTTTCAATTTGGTGCCGGCTTCGTGCCAGTTTTCTCCGTATTCACTTCCTCCACGGATATTGGCCAGTGCGAATATTCCTCCATTTTCCATGAAGACAAGTCTCTCCAGTTTGAAAATCGGTGTTTGCGGGAGACTGAATCCGCCGTAGCCAAATAATAGAGTAGGGTTAGCTCCATTCAGGACAACACCTTTCTTGTGGACAATAAACATTGGCACTTTGGTGCCGTCTTTACTGGTATAGAAAATTTGTTTGGTCTCGTAATCTGAAGGATTATAACCCAGTCTTGGTCTGAAGAAAATCGCGTTTTCTTTTGTCTTTAGATTAAACCGATAGATGGTTGACGGGGCGGTGAAAGTATTCAGGGAATAGAAAAATGTTTCGTCTTTTCTGGAAGCGCTGAGTTGATCGACAGTACCCACAGTCTCCATGGGAATATCATAAAGGAATTTCCCTTTTTTATCATAGATCTTTAAAAGACTGTGCGCGTCTTTCATGTATTTTGCAATAAACATATTGTTACCAACAGCAACTTCCTCCAGTACTTCAGTTGTTTCAGGAAGAATATCTTTCCAGGGCAAAGTCGGGTTTTCAGCATTCACAGCAACCAGCTTGTAATTCGACGCGCCTTTGTTGGTAAGAATATAGATCGTATTGCTGTCGTTATCCACTACGTTGTAGTCGTTTGTGAAATCAGCAACAATAGTTTTCCATTCTGCTTTTGGCTTTTTGAGATTTTTTATCATGAGGCTGTTGCCGCTGGTTCCTTCTGATGCTGCAAGAATTAAATAGCGTTCATCTTCAGTAGTACCGGCTCCAAAATTTCTGAGCGGATTTGCTTTATCTTCATAAACCAGACGATCAGCTTTCTGAGGAGAGTTCATGGAGTGGTAATACACTTTGTGATGTTCATTTTTGCCTTTCAGAACATTTGCAGAATCCGGAGCATCATAGCGAGAATAGTAAAAACCATTTCCTTCCCAGGCGATTCCTGAGAATTTTATCCATTCAAGTTTTTCAGGTGCATCTTTGTTGATCCAAGTATTACGGATCAGGATTTCGCTCCAGTCAGATCCGCCTTTGGATATTTCATAAGCAACCCATTTACCATCCTTGCTGACGGAAACACTTCCGATATTCACTGTTCCATCGGCACTCATGCTGTTGGGATCAAGGAATGGTTCCGGTTTCGCGCTCCATTTTCCTTTCAGGATGTTCAGAATGTATTGATTTTGGAGACCATCATTCATGTACATGAAATAATTATTTCCACCTTTAAATGGAGCAGCCTGCTTTGGATAATTCCAGAGCTGAGTAAGACGTTGTTTCAGTTTAGGTCGAAACGGAATCTTATCGAGATAGTCAAACGTAACTGCATTTTGCTGTTTTACCCATCCAGCTGTTTCCGCAGACTTATCATCTTCAAGCCAGCGATAAGGGTCCGCTACTTTTGTTCCGAAGTAGTCATCAGTCTGGTCTGTTTTACGCGTTGCAGGATAGTTTAAGGATTGGCAATTGGCCCACTGAATAGAAGTCAGTAAAAGAGCTGTAAGGATAAATTGTTTCTTCATATACATAGTAATTAATCCGCGATTCATTATTCGCTTTTGGATCCTGAATGCAATGTTTTGGTTTAGGATTGCCGAAATTAGGAAATTCCCCCTTTTCGGGATAATTCTTAACATGTTCACCTTCGAAAATCTTCCATTTACCTTGTAAAAGCCCATATTGACAAAAAAACACCGTTTCGCATGTCTGTATAGCAGTACTTTTGAACTATCAATATTGTTCATTGATGCAGTCTTAAGTGTTTTAATTCTGCCGATCATAATGCAGGAATTTTTCCCGGGTGAATTTGATCCCTCATCCCTTAATTCGACCCGGGAAGTTTTTTGGTAACGGTTGATGCACAAGTCCTCGTGTTTCCAACTTGTCTTTTCATCAACCGTTACCCCAAACCTGCCTTTTCAGAGTGTTAGTTTTGTTTAGGTGAATATGTCCACGACCCTTCCGCTTGCGGGAGGGTTTTGGGCTTCCAGGGGGTGTCATTTCACACTCACACTCACACTCACACTCACACTCATACTCACACTCAGAATGAAATTGTGTGATCCTCTTCATTCACCCTGAATCTCTTTGGATTCACCCGATATACTACCCGAAAAGCCAAATTATATTGAGTTCGGTATGCTTCAGGCTTAGTTTTGTTTACACAATAAAAACAGAATGGGATACAACGAATTTTATACACAGGGATTTCAGCCTAAAGACGAAAAGCAAATCAGCTTATTCGAAGACTTCAAAAGACTGCGAAGCATTTTCGGGACGCCGCACAAATTTGCCTATCTGCGTTCACTGGCGCGCACCAGGAAGTTTACCCGCACAGTGTATCCTCCGGGATGGCAATACCGGTAAAATAAAACCCTTCGCCGGTTCCTGCGAAACCGGTGAAGGGTGGAAAGAAATATCTCCGGTGATGAGCTCAATCAATTTGAGTTGATGCTCCGGGAAAGGGGGAAAAAGAAAGGACCCCCGGTTGCGATGCCGAGGGCCTTTCAAACACACCATGAAAAACCAAACGCACTATCTTTTAATACACGATGCTAACATGACCAACCCATTCTGAGTATTTTCCGTCAACGCCCCAACCTTTGATTTTGTAGACATACGTGTCGGACTGACATTTTTTACCCTGATAATAACCATCCCAGGATCCGTTGAGACCTTCCCAACTGGTGAGGAGTAATCCCCAACGGTCGAAGATCCAGACCTGAATGTCTTTCATCTGTGTATAATAAGGTCTGAAGTCGTCATTTTTTCCATCACCATTAGGTGTAAAACAATTTGGTACAAACAGTGTCGAATGAGGACGTACTTCGATTGTTTTGAGAATAGTATCACGACAACCATATGAGTTTACGGTAATCAATAAAGCTGAGTATACTCCTGTATCCTGGAAAGTGTGTACCGGGTTCAGGCTGGTGCTTGTGAAACTACCGTCTCCAAACTGCCACTGGTAGGAAGTGAATCCCTGAGACAAATTCGTGAAGTGAACTGTTGGAGAAAGGATATCGGCAACAATCGGATCGGCTGTGAAATCAGCAAGCGGACTTCCAAACACGCGTATTGCAGCCGGTTGAGTATAAGAAGACTGACAACCTAAATCAGAAACTACTGTGAGAGATACATCATATTGTCCACCGTCTCCGAATACATGTGTCGGATGTTGATCAGTTGAAACAGCACCGTCACCAAAGTTCCACAACCAACCCGCGATGTTTCCTGTTGTGATCACTGAATTATCGTGGAAGATTGCATTCAATGGCG
>CAYMMN010000385.1:0-3484 GCA_964391495.1 uncultured Flavobacteriales bacterium
TTATTTTCCGCTCGGGTTGGAAGTTCTTTTCCCATATCACTTAATTTTCCGAAAATGAATTTTGGTACAGTGTTTGTCAATAAGGAAACAAAAGCAAGAATTTATACCCCCTGTTAATATTTCCGCCTCAATTATCATCTAAACGGAAAGGAACCAACAATGAAAAAGCTTCAACTCCTCCTCAGCTCCGCGACCCTGCTTTTTTTGGGTGCATGTTCATCCACCTATCATGCAGGCAACGATTCAGCGGATGATGTCTATTACTCCTCAAAGGATTATTCAAAACCGAAAGCAACGACCTATCCTGCGACGGCTCCGGCTCCTGCTTCGGAATATTCCCAGAACAATAACAACACTTCTACCGAACCTTCCAACGATCAGAACAATTATTCCAATTCCAACGATCAGAACGGAAGTTATGCCGGCGATCAACGTAGTCAGGATTATTCCAATTCTACTCAGACGCAGGACGGACAGGGAAATACCTATGTCACCAACAATTATTACAACGACGACGATTATTACGATTACGCCTACTCTGCCCGACTGCGCAGATTTTACAGTCCGGTTGTAGGCTATAGTTATTATGATCCTTATTACACCAATTCTTACTGGTACGACTACAACCCAAGTTCATGGGGCGTGAGTATTTACCTTGGTTACCACTGGTGGGCTCCTTCTTATTATTATACATCACCTTTCTGTTATGGCGGCGTGAGCATCGGTTGGGGTTACAGTCCGTGGTATTATGATCCATGGTATAGCAGTTATTATTCTCCTTACTCTTATGGCCACGGATATTATCACGGATATTCTGATGGTTACTGGGCCGGCTACAATCACGGTTACTACGATGGTTATTATGGCAATGGTAATCCATACTATTATAACAGTTATGACAACAACAGTTATTACGGTCCTCGTGGAACAGCCAGCGGAAACAGTCCGCGTCCTTCCGGTCGTCAGAATAGTGAATCACCAAGAACACTGGGAGAAAAATACCAGATGGCTCAACAGGAAGGCAGAATTCCTTCCATGCCTTCAAAAGGTGTGATCAACGGCGACTCTAAAGAAATGGTGAGACCTTCAGGTAAACCAAATGCTACACAACAGGAGAAAAATCCTGCAGTAGTTGGACGTCCACAAATCGGAGACAGTCAAAATCAGAATGGAGACTCTCGTCCGACTTCACCAGGGAAAGGCAATAACCAGAATCAGAATGGCGATACACGTCCATCCAATAACAATGGCGATGTTCGTCCGGTTCAACCTTCCAAAGGTGGTGATATGAATGACAACGCGACTCCAACCCGTCCTACCAAGGGTGTGATCAGCGATAAAAACCAGAATGGAAATCCTGCCGGTGGCGATGTGAGACCTAACCAGGGAACAGTACCTACAACAAAACCAAATCCTGCTGTAGTTACACCTTCAAATCCTCAGGATGTAAAATCTCCTTCACAGCCTTCAAAAAGAAATGATCAGGCGCCAGCTGTTCGTCCGAATTACACAAATCCTGCTCAGCAGAACAATCAACAGCCACGCAGGGATGATCAGCAATCACGTCCAAAGACTAACTCATCTAACTCTGAATTCCAGAACCGTGGTGATGTGATGAATCAATCAGGTAATGGTGAACAACAAAATAACAACAACAGCAACAACAATGGCTGGACACCACGCAACGAGCAACCACGCAATGGCGATGTGCAAAGACCTGTGCAACAAAACAGACAGGAAGTAACACCACCAAGACAGGAAAGAAACAATATCGTCGTTCCAAGTCCGCGTCAGGAAACCCGTCCGCCGATGGTTCAGCCAAGAAATGAACCCAAACAATTCCGCCAGGAAAGTCCTGCTCCACAACGCAGCAATACTCAGCCTGCTCCTGCTCCTCGTCCGAACAATTCCGGTGAGCAACGCAGCGGTGGCGGAAGAAGAAAATAAGTTTAACAAATTTTATCAGTACAATTTACAATTCCATGTTTCCTGCCCGCATGCCTGACCTAGAGAGAACTAAAAGGTATGCGGGCTTTTTTATTCAATACTCTCGCATTATGAAAAAGATACTCCCATTATTTGTACTCCTGTTCATCAGCATCTCCTCATTTGCACAAACTGATCTGGATGCATTTCGTTATTCACAAAGCAATCTGAGCGGCACTTCCCGGTTCACAAGTATGGGCGGTGCATTCGGCGCGTTGGGCGGAGATTTCTCCTGTCTGGCTGCTAACCCGGCCGGGATTGCCATTTACCGTAAATCAGAAATTTCATTTACTCCTTCCGTTTTCATCGGATCAACGGAATCGAATTTTCTTGGAAAGACGAATACGGAGCGACGTTTCAATTTTAATTTTGGTAACGCGGGAGCGGTGTTCACACACAAGCTCACAGAAAACGATGAAGGTTCAGGATGGAAAAGCTGGAACTTTGGTTTTGGATATAATCGTATCAACAATTTTCACAACAGAAGTTTTTACGAAAACACCAATCCGAAGAATTCACTCACAAATTATTTCGCCGAAAACGCGCAGGGAACCGGTTATGAAAACCTGGATCCCTTTTACGAATACCTCGCCTATTACACTTACCTGATCAATCCTGATTCCGTAAATAATTATTCCTCCGCTGTACCAAACGGGAATATTGTACAAAGAAGAAGTTCGGAAACAAGAGGATCGATGGGAGAAACAGATATTTCTTTCGGAGGTAATTACAGCAATCGTTTGTTCCTTGGTGGAAGCATTGGCTTCGCGAACATTCGTTATCTGGAAGAAACCACTTTTGAGGAGATTGATAAAGAAAATGTGATCGATACACTCAATCAGTTTCAGTTCGATCAGAACCTGACTACTCGTGGTTTTGGTTTCAATTTCAAATTCGGAATGATTTATCGTGCCACCGACTGGGTCAGACTCGGCGCCAGCATTCACACGCCAACCTGGTACAGCATGCACGATGATTATACCAGTTCGATGAAAGCGAAATTTGACGGTGGTTATTCCGACACCAAAGATTCTCCTGACGGTTCTTACGATTACACACTCACTACTCCTTTCAAAGCGATTGGAAGTCTGGCTTTCATCATCGGTAAATACGGACTCATCAGCGGAGATTACGAATTCAGTGATTATAGCGAAGCCCGTCTGGATGCAGTTGACGCGACATTCGCTGACGCGAACGATGTGATCCGTAATAAATACACTTCCACCAGCACACTTCGTGTCGGCGCTGAATACAGAATCGGCAATTACAGTTTACGTGGAGGAACAGCTTTCACTTCATCACCACTCAATACGCAATACATTGCCGGTGGCGCTGACTTCAAGAAAACAAGCTACGGTGGCGGTATCGGAATCCGTGATAAAGATTTGTTTGTAGATATCGGTTACATGTACACCGAAAGCAACGAATACTTCCAACCCTACACCCTCCGCAACCAGGACGTCCCCGGCGTAAAAAACAAAGTGAGGACGAATAATGT
>CAYMMN010000386.1:0-3483 GCA_964391495.1 uncultured Flavobacteriales bacterium
TGGTTTATTGAACAATGGTGTTCATGTTTTACCGCAATCCACACTGATTTTAATCTTCAGGTTATCATTGGAACCGGTTCCATAACGAGCGTGAGACAAGTCAAATGTCATGGTTGCATCCTGAACACCGGTAAGATCCTGAGCTGGTAATTGCAATGCATCCTGATCACCTGCTGGTGAAGTCCAGAAGTCCATCTTAGCGCAACCTGCACCATTCAGACCGGCAGTACTCCGTGACCATGTTGCGGCATCTCCGCCATTGATAAGGTTCCAGTTTGCAGGAGGGAAAGTAGCTGAAGCATAGGCTTCACTCACTGCAGGTCCCCCAACTTGTGGGTAAATGATAAAGGATGCTGTACGTGTATTGTTTGTAGCTGTCGGGTCAGTTTGCCCGTTTGGATTTGAAACCGCGATGGAAACACTGTTTGTTCCGGTAACACCGGTAACACCTGTAAAAGTGTATACTTCTGTTTCATAAGTAGCAAGGTTGCCACTCCATTGAATTGTTTGCTGAGCAGTACCTCCAACTGTAAGTGTAAGAGTAGCTGAAGTAAGCGGGCTTGTTCCGTAGTTCGCCAGACGGCATGCAATATCAACTCCGGTGCAAGATGCGAGACTTGGATTCAAACATGCATTTGAATTGGTGATACCTGCATCATTAGCGTTGGCAACGTTAGAGACCGGACAAGTAGTACGCTGTGCATACAACTGAGCGGTAGTAAGCTGACCTACTTCGCGAATCACGCGATCAGGGCAAATCAGATAGATTGTTGGGAAATAACTGATCTCAAGATCATTCGCGATGGTTCCGTTGTCAATGATTGGATACGGTGTTCCTGTTACCCAGTCGCCCTGAGTGTTTGTGCCGGTTCCATGAAGATCAGCATTGGTTGTGTTATCATCTCCTTCGATGAAAAATACCATCAATTCATTTGTTCCCTGCGGACCATAAGAATTGTATAAATTTTCAAGAGCACCACTGTTGTGGTAATTCCAGCATGGACCGCACCATGTAGCAGATACATCGATATATACCGGCTTTCCTGTTGCCAGAATATCGTAAAGGTGCCATTGAGTTCCATTGAGGTCGTTCGCAACGAAATCAGGTGCGATGCAGCCAGCAGTCATTTGAGCCTGCGCAGGGCTGAACATACCCATGAAAGCTGCTACCAGTAATCCTAGTAATTGTTTTTTCATATTAAATGTAGTTTAAGGTTATCGATCGATTCCCAAAACAAAGCATTTTTCTTCAAATTTCCTACTGGAAAAGCATATTTAACCTTGACTTGAATTTTTTTACAAAATATTGACACTGGAGTGGTAGTTGTATTGACCTAATTCCTTTATTTGTAATTCAAAAATCCTTCATAATCCATGAAAATCTCAATTTCTTCCTTAATCCTCCTGGGTCTGCTCGGGATCTCATCTGCCCTTGTTGCACAGGATGCCAAAGGCCGGACCCTGCCTGCCGTTAGTGTAAAAACCATGACTGGTGAGAATTTCAGCACTGATAAACTGGCAAATGATGGTAAACCAATGATCATCGATTTTTGGGCAACCTGGTGCAAACCATGTATTGAAGAATTGAACGCAATTCATGAAGAATACGCCACCTGGCAAAAAGAAACCGGTGTGAAACTGGTAAGTATTTCCATTGATGATGCGCGTACCATGAATCGCGTCGCACCTTTCATTAATGGTAAAGGCTGGACTTATGAAAGTTATATTGATCCTAATGGAGATTTTAAGAGAGCCATGAATGTAAACATGCCTCCTCATACTTTTGTCGTCAATGGAAAAGGAGAAATCGTTTGGCAACATGTTGGTTTTACCGAAGGAAACCAGGACGAATTGTATGAAGTGGTTAAGAAACTGGCTGAAGGAAAACCTGTAGGAGATACCAAATAACATGGTAAATCACAGGACTTTTTGTCCAAAGTAATATTCGATTTTCCGTTTCTGCGGAGCCGTTTTATTCTCAGATTTATTCTAATTCAAACACGTGAAGACTAAACATCTACTCCTCGCTACATTTTTTTCTTGCATCACCGGAAGCTTGTTTTCACAGGGAATATCGTCCCTGCCGATTCATGGTAACCTTCAATTCGATGCACAGTATTATTTCAAGGACTCCCTCATTGGTGCTCCTGAAATACCGGAAAAAATGCTCAGCAACGGTTTTATAAATTTTGTGTACGACAAGGATAATTTTTCTGCCGGTGTGAGATATGAAAGTTACCTCAATCCGATTTCAGGATTTGACACAAGGTATCAGGGAAGCGGAATTCCTTTTCGTTATCTTACATACAGGAACGGTGAATTAGAAATGACAGCAGGTAATTTTTATGAGCAATTCGGCAGTGGCTTGATTTTTCGCTCCTATGAAGAACGCGGACTGGGTTATGATAATGCCATCGATGGATTTCGGCTGAAATACAAACCGTATGCGGGTGTTTATTTTAAAGGCTTCATCGGTCGTCAGAGAACATTCTTCCAGACCGGAGAAGGCATTGTTCGAGGAATTGACGGAGAATGGAATATCAATGAATCATTCACTTCACGTGCATCCGCAAAAACGCAATGGATTCTTGGAGGAAGTTTTGTAAGTAAATATCAGAAAGATCAGGATCCGACCTTTAATTTACCATTGAATGTTGGCGCATCTTCAGCACGCCTGAGTATGAACAGAGGAGGATGGAGCCTGAGTTCAGAATATGCTTATAAAATAAATGACCCTTCAACTTCCAATGGCTTTATTTATAAAGAAGGACAGGCACTGCTTGTGAATGCCGGATATACGCGTAAAGGATTAGGGGTTACTCTTGCCGCAAAACGAATTGACAACATGGGTTTCCGAAGTGATCGATACTCTGTTGGAAATACCCTCATTGTAAATTATTTGCCTGCACTTACAAAAAATCATACATATATTCTCACAGCCTTGTATCCTTATGCCACTCAGCCCAATGGAGAATTTGGTTTCCAGGCTGAAGTCTTTTACAATTTTAAAGCAGGTTCTTTTCTTGGAGGAAAATACGGTACGGACCTCACTGTAAATTATTCCCGTGCTCAGTCGATTGATAAAGTAGCTATTGATACTACCGGAAATCCGGATGCTATCGACCTGGGTTATAAATCAGATTTCTTCAAGCTTGGTAAGGATATTTATTTTGAAGATTTTAATATCGAATTCAATCACAAGCTGAGCAAGAAGGTACGGATGATCCTTACATATATGTATCAGAATTACAACAAAGATGTTGTAGAAGGCCGCACCGGTTTCGGTCATGTGTATTCACATATTGTAGTTCTTGAAATGAACTACCGTATGACTTCGACAAAAAATTTCAGAACAGAATTGCAGCATATGTATACAAAACAGGATCAGCAAAGCTGGGCTGTTTTGCTTGCGGAATATTCGATCGCTCCACATTGGTTCATCGCCGGATTTGATGAATGGAATTATGGCAATGATGTGAAGAG
>CAYMMN010000387.1:0-3483 GCA_964391495.1 uncultured Flavobacteriales bacterium
TTTATGATTGAGAATTGTATTGTTCTTTGGTCTGCTCATTTCTGATTGCTGCGCAAGCCCATTGTTCTTTACATCTTTTTGTGGAACATTCTTCACGTCATATTTTACCTTGACTTCCTTATTCGATCTTTTATCTACAAAGACCGGACGACTTTGGTTTTCATCAAATGCACGCAATGCTACATTATTACCGAGTGTCTGACGTGGAGCATACGCTGTTTTGTAATATCCACGGGGATACAATTGTTCGAAGTGAGAATGACGCAACCATGGGTTATACGTGTTACGGTTCATGATCACGATATATGAATTGTATGGATCAAAACCATAATAGGTTTGAATTACAGGAAGTGTTACTACGTGGACCCAACTATAACCGTCGAAGTACCAGTAATTCTGCGCGAATACATCGTAGTAAACCATGTAATCCGGGAAGTAGTAATAATGGACTTCATTTACATAAACATATGGAGGAGCCCAGACTGGAACTACTGGAGTAACTACAACTGTCTGAACCGGTGCCGGAGGTAAAGTGGAGGCGTAAACAGGTTCAGGGGCTGGGGCAGGTGCCGGAGTTGTGTAAACAACTGTTCTGGGATGAGGTCTGGATTGTGCAACAAATACCGGACTGCAGGAAGAAAAAGCATTTGCAAGAGTCGCTATCGCGAAACCGGCAATCATTCTTTTTGAAATGGAGTTCATTGTATTTTGGGTTTGTGACGGATGCTTTCCAAGTTCTGTGCCATTTCAGTAAATGGCGATTTTTGAAGATGAACACGAAGTGAATTTCAAATTGGAATCGTTGTTTTTGATCTGAATTGAGCGATTTTTCTGTTCAAACTTTTCGCTGTTCATTTTTTGAAAAAGGAGGGAGGAGCGATCTTCCTGTGTTTTCTATCTTGCACGACAGGTGGAACAACATGCACATGCAATTATTTTTCATCCGGATTTTTTAACTGATGGTTGTAAATCATAATCAGTGGCAAATGATTCAAATTCTCTTGAAATGAAAACCGAAAGTTTGCTCAAACCTGCTTCAATACAGGATTTGAAGTCTGAATTGAATGTACTTACTCCGGCCGATTTGAAAAAAATTTGCCTTCGGCTGGCTAAGCACAAGAAAGAAAATAAGGAATTGTTGTCTTTCCTTATTTATGAATCCCACAACCCGGAAGCTTTTCTGAATAAAGTGAAAGGCGAAATCGATATTTTATTTCCTGAAATTAATCAGAGTAATCTCTATCTGGCCAAAAAAGGGTTGAGAAAAATATTGCGCATCACGAATAAACATATCCGTTTCGCCGATTCTTATGAAGCGGAAGCCGAGCTATTGATCCATTTTTGTATTCGCATGAAAAACTCAGGAATAAAATTTCAAAATAGTCAGGTCTTGCTGAATTTGTATAACAAGCAGTTAAAAAAAATAAACACAGCCATTTCAAAAATGCATGAAGATCTCCAATTCGATTATCAGCAGGAATTAGATAAAATCAGTTTATAGCCGAGAAGATCTATTATTCAGAAACAAAAAAAGCTGTCATCTCTGACAGCTTTTTTTATTCTTGAGGTAATATTATTTCTGAACAATGATCTTTTTGGATGAATGGTAATTTCCAAAAGACACATTCACCATATAGGTTCCGTCAGCAATTGAGCTGATGTCGAATTGGTGTGTATGGTCGGTCATTGTATTGACTTTTTTGCTCAAAACAACTCTGCCTGTGAGATCCATTATTTCAATTGACGCCTCAGTTGTTGAATTGCTGATCAATACGTTCAAACGATTACTTGGCATGGTCGGATATACCGCGACATTCTTGTCGTATGCGACACTTTCCATTCCTGTTGTTCCGTCACAAACTACCGGGAGAATGGCCATGGAAATTGAAAGTCCCCATGAATCTACGTCATCAAAAGGATACCATGATAAGCCGTCTGACCACAATTCCCATGCAGTGTTTGGAACGGTATTGCCATCCATGTTTGAATATAAAGCCACCGTGTCTCCCGCAGCATAATCGAATTGTATACCGGCGTAGAAATAATCCTGTACTGTTGGTGGAACAGGAAAGGTGATAACGGAAATTGTCTGGGCTGCAACATCATCTGCTGCTCCCTGGTAAATGTAATTGGTGTTTGCCAAAATACCTCCGGGAGTTCCGGCGGTTTCGTCCCAGATATTTACGCTGAAGGTATCAGTTGCATTTGCCGCAGTTGCTACAGCGAAATAAAGCAGGACAGCGCTGATAGTTCCACCAACATGATTGTTATTGGAAAAACGGTCGGCTTTTCCCAGGTCGCCAAACGAATTTTGCCCGGAAACATAGCCAATGGAATCCAAATAAACTACAAGAGTGTCTGTAGCATGGATGTTGGATAATGTATCGCATACGAACATACTTCTTTGTGTAGATGAATTCAGTAAGGAAGAAGCAGCATGTGCGTTATATCCAATTGTGTGTTTTTTCGGAGGTGTGGCATTTGAATAAAATGCAGACAGGCACAGTGCAAAGGAGAAGAGTAGAATTTTTTTCATGATAATTTTTTTAGTAGTTCAAATTTAGTGATTATAAAAGCGATAGATAATGAATTTTTGCTGAGGATGAAGAAACGGCTTAATGTTGTCCGATCTGTTAACCTTTTTACACTGCTGTGATTTTTCCCCGAATTATGAAATGGATTTAAAGCTGTAAAAGATGAAAATTCTAATCAAAAAGAAAAAAAGCAAGGTGATAAAAATTCTGTTTTAATCAATTTGAGAAAAGTGCATTCAATCACCAGGAGCCACCAGCACCACCACCGCCTGAACTTCCGCCTCCGAAACCACCAAAGCCTCCACCGCCGCCGCCGCCACCGAAACCACCGCCACCCCAACCACCTCCACCTGAAAAATTATTCCAGGAGCCACTACTTTTACGAGACGCGGCATTCAGGAGCGCCCAGGCAGCCCAGAATGCAAGGTTATTCATGCGAGCATAACGGCTCACATGTCGGACACGTGCGAAGATGACAATTCCGAAAATGAAAATAAACATCAGGATCATAAACCATCCCGGACTGTTTTGATTCTTGCGATTCATGTAATCGTCAGCGGTATATTCACCTTTGACAATTGACATGATGGTATTAGTCGCTGACTCTATTCCTTCGTAATAATTTCCCAGTTTGAAATTTGGTAAAATGTCACGATCTACAATTCTTTTACATAGAATGTCCGGCAATACACCTTCAATTCCATATCCTGTATTGATGAATACTTTCCTGTCTTCTTTGGCAACAAGAATCAAAACACCATTGTTTTTATCCTTCTGTCCGATACCCCACTTGTTGTAAAGTTGTACTGCGTATTCCGAGATATCATAAAAGCCGGTGGATTGCATCATCACAACAGCTATTTGTGTGGAGGTGGAATCATTGAAAGCAACCAGGCGCTGTTCCAGTAGACCTGCTTCTTCTGCTGTCAGAGTATTGGTATAATCAGTG
>CAYMMN010000388.1:0-3470 GCA_964391495.1 uncultured Flavobacteriales bacterium
CCTGAAATTCAGCTTCTCGTTCCTGTTCAGTGAAGTTGTTCATTTTTATTTGCAATTAATTTTTCGAAATTATCGGTTGGTAATGGTACAAACTATGACAATAATCATATTCTTAAGCCCTGTGATAATCGCCTTTCCAGCGCGTAATGGCCTTCTTGATTTCGTCCGGCGTCAGTTGTTTTTCAACGGCTTCTTTACAAAGCAAAATAAACTCATCATCAGGAGCAAATCGTAAAGCAATTACCTGCGACATCCGGATTCTTCCATCCAGAGGCTTGCCGGTGAGCAGGAAATGTCTGAAATTTTCCTCGGATCGAATCACCCGGTCTTGAACGCGCAGTGCGAATGCCCTCACATAAATATACAGTATCCCAATGATTAAGCTTGCCAATACTAACAAATTGGCGGAAAAAAGGTTCCCTTTCTGAACTACGTCTTCGTCGAGCAGGTTGAAAACATTCACCACGGAGGCAGCCAAAAGGCAGATGATCAGAGACGACAAGACAAAGTGATAAACAGGCACATAGCGTCTGTGATTCGAATAACTCTGTTTTTTCATGCGATGAAATCTTATGAAACAAAAATAACCTTTTAAAAAGAGCCCGGCAAATCGCTCGCTGAAGCATAATGGAATCAATAATTTTCGTTTACTTGCCTTGATCAATGAGTATGTCAAACTCCGGAAAACGTGTAATTCTGTCTGTAATCAGCGACCTTGTTACGGATCAAAGGGTACATCGGACTGCATTGGCGCTTCATCGAAAAGGCCTGAAAGTCACTCTTGTAGGCCGAAAATTGAAAAAAAGCCCTGTTCTGGAGAAACGTGATTATTCTACCAAACGATTTAAATTATGGTGGGAGAAAGGACCTTTGTTTTATGCTGCTTTTAATATCCGCCTTTTCTTTTACCTGCTCCGGAATAAGGCGGATGTACTTGTAGCGAATGATCTGGATACATTACCGGCAAATTACTTTGCCTCCAGGATTCAGAAAAATGAACTGTTTTACGACAGTCACGAGTATTTTACAGAAGTGCCGGAACTGGTCTCAAGACCACGAATCCAGGCTATATGGAAAAGAATAGAGCGCTGGATTCTTCCCGGAATAAAACACATGTATACAGTCAACAATTCCATCGCAGGACTCTATGGAACAGAATACAAAAAAAAGATCGGAGTTGTCAGAAATGTTCCTTTCCGAATTCAAAGGACAATTACATCGATTGACAGGAATGCTCTTGGATTACCGGCAGATAAAAAAATATTTATTTTCCAGGGTTCAGGAATTAATGTTCACCGTGGCGCTGAAGAAGTATTGCAGGCCATGCAACATACTGAAGGATTGTTGTTGCTCTTTGTCGGAGGTGGTGATGTGATCGATTTTTTGAAAAGCGAAACGCTTCGACTAAAGCTTTCTGACAAGGTGATGTTTGTGCCGCGTCAAAGCATGGAAAAACTGCGTGAGTATACACGGCTCGCCGATGTTGGTTTATCGCTTGACAAAGACACAAATCTGAATTATAAATATTCCCTGCCCAATAAATTGTTTGATTATATCCAGGCTGAAATTCCTGTGCTGGTTTCTGATTTGCCGGAATTGAGAGCGATCGTCGAAAAATATGAAATCGGAAAGATTGTTGAAACACATCAACCCGAAAAACTGGCGGTACAAATGATGGAGATGGTAAAAGATCCTGTAAGGTTTGCTCAATGGAAAGAAAATTTAAAACTTGCGGCCTCTGAATTGTGTTGGGAGAACGAAGAAGTAAAATTGCTCGAAATTTTCAAAGATGTCCTCTGAGTTGCATACACATATCATCAGTTTTGATGTGCCTTTTCCTGCTGATTACGGTGGTGTGATTGATGTGTTTTACAAATTAAAGGCACTTCAGGCTGCCGGAGTAAAAATTCATTTGCATTGCTTTGAATACGGCCGTCCGCCTCAACAGGAAATTCATCGTTATTGTGAGGAAGTATATTATTATTCCAGACAAAACGCGAAATCAATGTTGTTCAATACGCTTCCTTATATCGTATTGAGCAGACAATCTGAAGAACTCAAACGTAGACTGCTGAAAGATAATTATCCGATACTCTTTGAAGGTTTGCATTCAACATTTTATTTACCTGATGCGGATCTTGCTTCACGACATAAGGTGGTCAGAACACACAATATTGAACATGATTATTATGAGAGTCTTGCGGCAGTAGAGAAAAATATTTTTAAACGTTATTACTTTTTTAATGAAGCGGGAAAACTCAAAAAGTATCAGAATGTTCTGAAAAATTCTCAGGGAATTGCCGCAATATCACCAAATGATGCACATTACTTTTCATCTCAATTTGCCGGAGTGAGTTTTATACCTGCTTTTCATCCTTATGATCAGGTTGATATTAGACCTGGCAAAGGTGAATTCGCATTTTATCATGGAAATCTTGGTGTAGGTGAGAATAACGAAGCCGCATTATTTCTCGTCAGAAAAGTCTTTAATGATCTCCCTTTTCAATTGGTTATAGCGGGTACCAAACCTTCTGAAGAACTGAAAAAGTCGGTAAAAGAAAATAAAAATGTGACCTTGTTTTCTGATCGCTCTCCGGAAGAAATCCGCGAGATGATCGCAAACGCTCAATGCAATATTCTTCCAACATTTCAGGCTACCGGAATCAAATTGAAATTACTCGCTGCATTGTTCGGTGGACGACATTGTATAGTGAATTCACCTATGGTTGTTAATACAGGACTTGAATCACTCTGTACCATCGCAGACAGTCCGGAGGAAATGAAGAATGCTTTGAATAATATTATGAATTTGTCAACCTTCTCAGATACCGGGAAGAGGGTGGAGGTGCTGGAAAATAATTTTTCAAATAAGGGCAATGCAAATAAGTTAAAGCGACTCTTGTTTCCTGGTATTCAGGATTAGTTTAGTGTTTTTTCAATTTTCTGTTTTTCTCTTTCAGGAATTTGCTACTTTAGGTAGCATGAAACTTTTTATTTTAACATTTTATCTCACACTGTTTTTGTCATTTAGTGCAAATGCACAAATGCAAATTCAATGGAATACTAACTTTTGTTGTTTTGACTCGATAGCTCCTCATTCATTTTCGACACCGCTTGGAATTGTTCAGCATCAGGATACGATTCAACTTGGTTATTGGAAAGATGGATTTTTTAATGTTGAATTTTTGAATACACAAAACGGGCAAATCATCGGGAGCGAAACATTTTCTCAGGACACAACCAGCTCACCATTATTCTATGGTGGAAGTTTTACGGAGTTGGATTCCGGGTATGTTTTTCAGGGTTGTTATACTGATAATTTCGGAGTCTCCACGATGAAATTGATAGGATTGAATGATCAGTTCTCTATTTTCTGGAATCGAAACATTTCTTTACCGACATTTATTACTTCTCCTTCGCGCATTACAGTAGATGCCACTTCCGGAAATTTCTATTTTGCTTCAGTATCT